>NZ_BAABJX010000023.1:0-530 GCF_039543525.1 Algivirga pacifica | reverse complement strand
ACACCTTCGAGTTATCAGACTTCAACAAGGATTATAGCGATGTAGAGAATGAAGCGCTGGGTAAGGTTCAGCTGTATGTTTTCCCTGATGACGGAACATTGAGTTATGACGGCAATCCGGTAAGTACGGTGGATACGCTGATCAGCGCAGCAGATATTGGCAAGCTGGTTTATACGCCGGATGCGAACCTGAACGGAAGCCCATTGGATACGTTGGTATTCAAGGTGGCAGATGAGTCTGGAGCGCTGAGCGATACGGTTCACTTCACGTTGTACGTGAGGCCATTGAATGATGCACCGACGGTATCGGGCGATAGCACGGTACTGGATGAGGATTCAGATTACACCTTCGAGTTATCAGACTTTAACAAGGATTATAGCGATGTGGAGAATGAAGCGCTGGGTAAGATTCAGCTGCATATTTTCCCTGATGACGGAACGTTGAGTTATGATGGGAATGTGGTCAGCACGGTGGATACGCTGAT
The DNA here is from genome assembly GCF_039543525.1 of Algivirga pacifica. NCBI lineage: Bacteria > Pseudomonadati > Bacteroidota > Cytophagia > Cytophagales > Flammeovirgaceae > Algivirga > Algivirga pacifica. The sequence continues at coordinate 46 of NZ_BAABJX010000023.1, read as the reverse complement.
CAGTGCAGCAGATATTGGCAAGCTGGTTTATACGCCGGATGCGAAC
>NZ_BAABJX010000022.1:0-213634 GCF_039543525.1 Algivirga pacifica | reverse complement strand
TAAAGATAGCGCCTTAGAACGAATATCTTAAATCAAAATTTTCAATGAGCGAAAGCTCAGTTACTTAAAACGTATCATTGCTAACTCTTCACCCATAACTCATTACTAAAAATTAGTTCTCCAACGGCTCTTGCTTCTGCGCATATTTCAGCTTGAACTTATTGTATAGCATTTTATGCTTGTTATTCAAGTCTATATCACGACCTTGGATAAAAGCTTTGCGTACCTCATTGGTTCTCATGTCCAAGAGATCGCCATCTGCTAAAAGCAATGTTGCTTCTTTTCCTTGCTCAAGTGTTCCTACCTGTCCTGAGATTCCTAAAATCTCTGCCATATTAGCGGTCACCAACTTCAATGCTTCTTCCTTATTCAAGCCATAAGTCGCTGCTGTTCCTGCAAAGAATGGGAGATTACGGGCACTCGTCACTCCTTCATAACTCAAACCTACCAATAGCCCTGCCTCTTTCAACATAAATGGCAAACGGTAAGGCAGATCAACATCCTCATCTACATGATGTGGCAAACGGTGAACATTTGCCAGAATAACCGGTATATTAAAGTCCTTCAAGAAATCTTTCACATACCACGCTTCTTCACCTCCTACCAATACAATACGCTTCACGCCATGCTTTTTTGCCAATTGTACTCCTTTCAGAATACCCTTTGCATAGCTCGCATGCAGATACAATGTCTTAGAACCATCAAACAAACCTTTCAAGGCTTCCATTTTCAGGTTATTCTCCAAGGCATTCTCATGATAAGCCGCTGCATCTCTGATTGTTTCTTCAATCAGGTCTACCGTTTTATCATAATTCTTGTTAGGTCTACCGGCATTCTCTGCCATCCACCATCTTGGAGGCAAGAACTGTCTTGGCCAGTTGAGGTGTACTCCATCATCTTCACGAATTAATGCATCTTCCCAGTTCCATGCATCCATCTGTACGATAGAAGATGTTCCTGAAAAAATTCCTCCATGAGGAGTGACCTGAGCAGTCAAAATACCATTTGAGCGCAATGTTGGAATAACATGTGAATCCGTATTGTAGGCAATAACCCCTCTTACTTCCGGATTAATACGTCCTACCTCACGATCATCTCTGGATGCCGCTACCTGTCCGATCTCCTGTAAACCTAGATCTGTGGCAGGAAGAATCAACCCTGGATATACGTGCTTTTCAGCTCCCTCAATTACCTTATAATTATCATTGGCAGGAACTCCTTCTACCGTTCCTACATAGGTAATCTTACCCCCTTCAAAAGTAATGGCGCCATTCTCAATCACTTGTCCATTTCCCAAGTGAAGTGTAGCCCCTTTTATCAAGACAGCCTGCTGTTGGGGAACAGCCGGAACGGGTACCTGCGCATTTGCCTGTACCCCGAGGGTCAAGCATAAAAATGCTGATACGATATATTTAATCAATTTCATGAAATATTTCTTTTGATCTATTTAAATCTGATTCCTTAATACACGGATATGAGCATCATATCCGTACAGCCTCGCCATTGGCGCGGCCCTACAGATCATCACAATGGAAATGATGACGCATCATTGGAGATGCCTTACGCGTTTTGGCTCCTCCTTTTTTCGCATCTTTCATTTCTTGTGTCAAACGTGCTTTTTCTGCTTTCATTTGGGCACGCATCTTTTGATCCTCTTCGATATCAAAATAAACGACACCATCAATTATCGTTTTCTCCGCCTTCGCGTAAATTGATAATGGATTTGCAGACCATAGTACTAAATCGGCATCCTTACCCACCTTAATACTTCCCATATGGTCATCCAAATGCAACAACTTGGCAGGATTTAAGGTAACCATCTTCCATGCTTCCTCTTCCGACATACCACCGTACTTCACCGTTTTGGCAGCTTCCTGATTCAATCTTCTCGCCATCTCCGCATCGTCAGAGTTGATCGCTGTCGTTACACCTTGCTCCGTCATTAATGCAGCGTTATAAGGAATCGCCTCATATACCTCAAACTTATAAGCCCACCAATCAGCAAATGTAGAAGCTCCTACACCGTGCTCTTTCATTTTATCTGCCACCTTGTATCCTTCAAGAATATGTGTGAAAGTATTGACACGGAAGTCAAAATCCTCTGCCACTTTCATCAACATATTGATCTCAGACTGTACATAAGAGTGACATGAGATGAAGCGCTTGTTGGTCATGATCTCTACCAATGCCTCTAACTGCAAATCTCTTCTTGGAGCAACTGTATTTTTCTTTTCTTTCTTACTTAGTGCATTGTATGCCGCCCACTCTTCTGCATAAGCTTTAGCTCTTGTAAAGCCATCACGGTAAACTTGCTCAACACCCATACGTGTTCTAGGGTAACGAATAGAACTCGCCCAAGACGAACGTTTCACGTTTTCACCCAATGCAAACTTGATGAAGCCGTCAGCCCCTTCAATCAACATTTCGTCGGCGGTCTTACCCCAACGTAACTTGATCAATGCAGACTGTCCTCCTACAGGGTTTGCTGATCCATGCAACAACTGGGCTGCCGTTACACCTCCTGACAACTGACGATAGATATTAACATCATCAGGATCAACGGCATCTTCCATACGTACCATAGAAGACATTACTGCTACGTCATTCACCGCTGAAAGTGCAATATGAGAGTGCTCATCAATAATTCCTGATGTCAGATGTTTTCCGGTAGCATCTACATAAACAGCTCCTTCTGCTGATAACCCTTTCCCTACCTGTACAATTTTCCCATCCTTCACCATTACATCCGTATCTTCCAGAATACCTTCTGCTTCGTTAGTCCATACCGTGGCATGTTGGAAAATCGTTGTTTGTGCCTCTTTCTTTACTGTTTGTCCGTAAGCGTTAAAAGGATAGATGACCTCACCTAATGCTAAAGTCTCTTCCTCTTCTTTCTTATCCTCTTTCTTGTCGTCTTTTTTCTCTCCGGCAAGCATTGCCTCCCACTTTATCCAGTTTCCGGCAACATCCTGTCCTTCTCCTTTAAATCCTTTCTCTGTTACCCAACCTGACAGACGAACCCATTTTGCTTCTTTGGTAGTGTCCTGTGCAAAGTTCAAGGTGATCAGCTCTTCTTTCAAGCTTCCTTTTGTTTTAAGGTCTGTGCTATCATTGATCTGGAACTGGAATGTTGGTTTTTCCGGTGTTCCTCCCAATACCATAGCGTAGTTTTCTTCACCTACCGTTACCTTATAGGTACCCGCATAATCATGACTTACCAATGGGCTTAGTTCATAGTTATGTCCTTGGACCCAGTTCTGGTGAATCGTACTTCCTTCCTCAAAGATATTTCCTGAAGCAATCAAGAAGTTGGCTACATTGCCTTTATTCAGACTACCCAACTGATCTTCTGCACGTAGTAGCTTTGATGGCGTATACGTCAATCCTTTTAATGCTGCAGTCTCTGAAAGACCATATTTTACTGCCTTGCGTACATTCTCTAGCAATAGCTCCGGCTTCTTCAAGTCTGCTGATGTAATCGCAAACTCAATTCCTGCTTTTTCCAACATTCCCAAGTTAGCTGGAGAAAGCTCCCAGTCTTTCATTTGTGCATACGACACATGGATCGCATCATAAGGGTCTGTTACATCATACGCTTCTGGATAGCTTACCGGGACAATCAGAGGAGTATTTGCCTTTTTCAGTGCTTCAATGCGCTGGTATTCTTTTCCATCCCCTTTAATGATATAGTTTACGCCAAACTCATTAGCTACCTTATCGGCACGGAATACGTTCAACAAATCTGAAGCATCGAAGAATTGAGGCAACGACTGCTGTGCAATAAATGCATCTAATGAAAGATCCTTAACTTCCTGGTTTCCTCCCGCCTGATACCATGAGGCATCCAGATACGTTTGTCTCAGCAATGCTACATATCCCATAATGGATACCGGATACATTTGTGTAGATGTTCCTTTGTCAAAAGCATAATGTGCACCGGCACGTTGCTTCAACATCACATCATTTTCTTCCTCTTCGGCCAGCGTCACAAGGGTAGAAGTACCCCTTACCACTCCATCCGCACGGAATGTTAGTACAGCACCGATCCCTGCCTTTCTCAGTTCTTCCGCCTGTTTTTTGTTTACCTTAAAAGCTTCTGAAGCGGAAAACTCTGCCTTAACCGCTTGGTTAGCATTATAAGCTCCTTCTTTTGCCGACTCGATTTGCTCTTTGGCAGACCAGAAACTTCCTCTTCCTGCTGGTTTTGGCAAACCATATTGCGTATGCAAATCGATAAAGGATGGATAAATAGATTTACCAGAAAGGTCAATCTTAATATACCCTGCAGGAATTTTCACATCATTTCCTACGGCTACGATTTTTCCTTTCTTTACGAGAAGTGTGGCGTTCTCTAGTTTAGTTTGGTAGTCTTTAAAAATTGTTGCGTTGGTAAAAGCATATGCTTCGTTACGGGAATCTGCAATTCCATTCACAGGCTTATTGACCTGTGCCATGAGTACATTTCCCATCAGCAAAAAGCATAACCCCATCAAAAAATGAGAGACGTTCTTCATAAAATAATACTGATGTATAGTAAATAATTGAATTGATAAATTGCTATTAAAACTCAATATATTAACAATTATATGCCGATCTATACTTCAACCGTAAAATTTCATAAATCCTGAAAACTCCAAAACAATACCCTTCTTAAAACTGTTTAAACCTCTCGTCAAAAAAAGAGACCCTATTTTATCCTACGACCTGAGATAAGAATCAAATTATAGTATAGTAGTTAAGATTGAAGTTGTCGTATGGTATCAGTTTATTGGTTATCGGTTATTGTTTATAAACGATAACCAATAAGCGATAAACGGTATATAATTCCGTAGACAACGACAGGATTAACCTGAAAGCCTATATTAACAGCGAGATTATAGTTAAAGAGCGATTTTATCTGTGAGATTTTCTACTTTATTTAAGGTATAACGACCGATAAAATCTGAACTCTTTGACTCGTTTCAGTGCTCCCACATGGAACTACTGTATAAGATCTCCCTCACCTCTTACCTTTTACCTCTTACCTTTTACCTTATACCTTATTAACTATTAAGGATTTTCTTCTATTTTTGCCGCATCATTCAATTAGTTATTCATCACATAGACACTAGTTACTGATCACTAGGCACTAATCAGAAGTTACAACAATGGAAGAAAGATATGCACAGAGAGGAGTTTCTGCCTCCAAAGAAGATATCCACAAAGCCATCAAGAACATCGATAAGGGTTTGTTCCCCAAGGCATTCTGTAAAATTGTACCAGATCACCTAACCGGAGACGAGGAGTACTGCAACATTATGCACGCAGACGGAGCAGGTACCAAATCATCCTTAGCATATCTATACTGGAGAGAGACCGGTGATATGTCGGTTTGGAGAGGAATTGCACAGGATGCGATTGTGATGAATACAGATGACTTGCTTTGTGTAGGTGCCACAGGAAGAACATTGCTATCTTCTACGATCGGACGTAACAAAAACCTTATCCCAGGAGAAGTCATCTCAGCTTTGATCAACGGTACAGAAGAGGTACTTCAAATGCTAAGAGACAATGGACTGGACATTATCAGTACTGGAGGGGAGACTGCTGACGTAGGTGATTTGGTAAAAACACTGATCGTAGACAGTACCGTAACCACTCGTATGAAACGTTCTGATGTAATCAGCAACGATAATATCAAAGGGGGAGACGTAATTGTTGGTTTGGCTTCTTTCGGACAAGCAACTTACGAATCAGAGTACAATGGAGGTATGGGTTCTAACGGACTGACTTCTGCCCGCCACGATGTATTTGCCAAATACCTGGCAGAGAAATACCCAGAAAGCTTTGACCATATGGTACCGAACGACTTGGTATACTCTGGTACACAAAAGCTAACAGATGCCGTGGCTGACCTTACACTAGATGCCGGTAAATTGGTACTTTCTCCAACGAGAACGTATGCACCTATCATCATCAAAGCATTAGAAAGCTACCGTGAGGTAATCAATGGTATGGTACACTGTTCTGGTGGTGCACAAACCAAAGTATTGCACTTCGTGGATAACGTTCACGTGATCAAGGACAATATGTTCGATATCCCTCCATTGTTCGAGATGATCCACAAAGAGAGTGGTACAGACTGGAAAGAAATGTACAAGGTATTCAATATGGGGCACCGTATGGAGATCTACCTTCCGGAGCAATATGCACAGGACATTATCGATATCTCTAAATCATTTGGCGTAGAGGCTAAGATCATCGGTAGAGTAGAAGAGGCAGAAGGCAAGAGCTTGACGATCAATAGTCAGTATGGTACTTTTGAGTACTAGGTTAAATCGAGTTTAATCAATAAGGAAAGTGATAACGTTCCTTATCACCGAATTGATAGATTTTAAGAAGGCACGAAGTGGCAACACTTTGTGCTTTTTTTATTATAAGTCCAATATTCTTATTGTTCCAGTAAAAGGTATGTACCAAGGTCTCTGTGTTTATTGAGGTAATTGCCTTCTTTATTCCTTCGGTAATCAATCTCAATAACTAGCTTACCCGCAAGGGAGATAGTTAATAACCCTATCTATTTCTCCCACTCTTCCCCTTTCCTCCCAATTCTCCCTTACTTTTTTTTCTATTTGTTATGCATGCATACCTTTTTTTTATATCTTTGAAAAAGAAGCTGATTTAAACTAACGTGCACTTCAGGTAAAGGTTACCTTTACTTAATCATTTAGATAATTAATAATCAACCACTTATAGTGGATGATTACTTAAAAATCACTGTTCTGAATAAATGTAAATACATTCAGGGCAACTACTAACTAATCGGATGATGACAAAAATTGACAAGGCAGAAAAGAGGAGACAGTCGATTGACTTTCGGATCAAAGGAGCGTGGCTAGCCATCTCCAAAATGTACAATGTACTGGGAACCGATTTTGATATCACACACTCCACAGGGTTTGTATTACTGAACATTGACGTAGAAGAAGGAACCCCTGCCACCAAGATCGCTCCCCTTATGGGCATGGAAGCTCGCAGTTTGACGAGAATGCTTAAAACCATGGAAGAGCAAGGGGTAATTGAGCGAGTAGCCGACGAAAATGACCGCCGAAAGGTAATCATTAAGTTGACAGAAAAAGGAAAAGTGAAACGGGAAATGTCCAAGCAAACGGTAAAGGTTTTTCAGGGCAGAGTACGAAATATCGTTTCCGAAGAAGATATGGAAACGTTCTTCAAGGTACTGGACAGTGTTCACAATGTCATTCAAGATCCTGAACATGGAATGTTGGATGAAATTAAGGAACGCCTAGCTGAAAAAGGGATTACCGAAGACAAGGTAATTCCTCCGAACCAAAGAAAACCACTGTAAGGGCGACCCTCGTGGTCGCCCCACAACACAACAGGACAACCCTCGTGGTTACTCCCAATAACAACCGAACTGCTGCTTAAGCACATAAACTGAAAACACCTTTTTGTAGGCAATTGCCAACAAAAAGAAACACATATATAAATCAATGAGTACTAGTCTCTTGTAGGCTGGTTGTAATACCCTGAGCGTTATTGTTAGCAAACAACATGAAAGTACCGGCTATTTTTTGAGTCAACCGGGAGTTCACAGTAAGAACCTAACTGCTACAACCAATAAAAGCATACAGTATGAGGCCTAACCACTCATTCATTATTTAAAATCAGATTACCAATAAATATCACGCTACAAATAGCACAAAAATGAAAAACAGAACTATCAAGAAAGTGGCCGTATTAGGTTCCGGAGTGATGGGCTCTAGAATTGCCCTTCATTTTGCGAACATTGGCGTAGAGGTCGTATTACTGGACATCGTTCCAAGAGAACTGACCGAGAAAGAACAAGCTGCCGGACTGACACTACAGGACAAAGCTGTAAGAAACCGCTTGGTGAACGACGCATTACAAACTGCAATCAAGTCGAAGCCATCACCAATCTTCACAAAAAGTGTTAGCAAGCTCGTTACTACAGGCAACTTTGAGGACAATATGTCTATGATCTCTGAGTGTGACTGGGTTATTGAGGTAGTTGTAGAGCGACTGGACATCAAGAAAATCGTATTTGAGCAAGTAGAGAAATACCGCAAGCCAGGCACCTTGATTACTTCGAATACCTCTGGTATTCCTATGAAGTTTATGGTAGACGGAAGAAGCGACGACTTCCGCAAGCACTTCTGTGGCACACACTTCTTCAACCCTCCACGTTATCTAAGACTTTTGGAGATTATTCCCGCTCCTGAAACTGATCCGGAGATTGTTGATTTCCTAATGCACTATGGAGACAAGTTCCTGGGTAAAGAAACAGTATTATGTAAAGATACTCCTGCCTTTATCGCTAACCGTATCGGAGTATACTCTATGATGTCTGCGATGAAAGTCGTAGAAGAAATGGGGCTAACGGTAGGCGAAGTAGATAAATTGACAGGTCCTGTACTAGGTAGACCTAAATCTGCGACATTCAGAACTACGGATGTAGTAGGTTTGGACACTATGGTCAATGTAGCCAACAACCTTTACGAAGGTCTTCCAGAGGATGAGTCGAGAGATGCTTTCAAGCTTACTCGTATTGTTCAGGAAGTATATGACAAAGGATGGTGGGGTGACAAGCGTAAGCAAGGTTACTACAAGAAAACCAAAGATGAGAACGGCAAGAAAGTCATTCTAGAGCTTAATCTGGAGACTATGGAATATGGTCCAAAAACCAGAGGTAAGTTCAAAGCTTTGGAAGCTTCCAAAGAGATTGAGAACCTAAAAGAGCGTCTTCCTTTCCTTCTAAACTTTGAAGATAAAGCGGGTGAGTTCTATCGTAAGACATTCTACGATGTATTCCGTTACTGCTCTAACCGTATTCCTGAGATCGCGGATGAGTTATACCGTATTGACCAAGCAGTTTGTGCTGGTTTCGGTTGGGAAATTGGACCATTTGAAACATGGGATCTTGCTGGTGTTGCTGCCACTGCAGAAAAAATGAAAGAGGCAGGAGAAACTCCAGCTCCTTGGGTAGATGAAATGATCGCTGCAGGCCATACTTCTTTCTATAAAGCAGAAAATGGTAAGCGTTACTACTACGACATCCCTACAAAATCTTATAAGGTAGTTCCAGGAACGGAAGATAAGATTCTTCTGGACAACCTACGTGCTTCTAACGTAGTATGGAGCAATGCAGGCGCAACACTATTCGATATTGGAGATGGTGTATTGAACCTGGAGTTCCATACAAAAATGAATGCCTTGGGTGCTGAGATCCTTGAAGGTATCAATACGGCTATCACGAAAGCTGAAACAGAAAACTGGAAAGGATTGGTGATCGGTAACGAGGCACAGCAATTCTCAGCAGGTGCTAACCTAGCGATGTTATTCATGTTTGCTTGTGAGCAGGAATGGGATGAAGTGAACTTCATGATCCAGACGTTCCAGAAAACAATGATGAGAGCAAGATTCTCTTCTATCCCGGTAGTTGCAGCGACTTCAGGTCTTGCATTGGGTGGTGGATGTGAGCTATCAATGCACTGTGACGCTATCCAAGCACATGCAGAAACGTATATGGGACTGGTAGAAGTAGGTGTTGGTTTGATCCCTGGTGGGGGTGGTACCAAAGAAATGGCGCTAAGAACCTCTGATAGCTATAAGAATGGTGATGTGGAGTACAACCGCCTACAAGATGCATTTATGGCTATTGCTACGGCTAAAGTGGCTACTTCTGCAGGAGAAATGAAGGAAATGGGCTTCATGAACAGTATTTCTGAAGTAACCCTAAACCGTAGCCGTGTCATTGCAGATGCGAAGCAAAAGGTACTTCAATTGGCAGATGGTTATATGCAGCCTGTTGAAAGAAAAGACATCAAGGTACAAGGACGTGCCGGTATGGCATTGTTTGAGGCTGGTGTTACAGGTATGCAGTATGGTCACTGGGCATCTGAGCACGATGCACTAATCGCCAGAAAACTGAACTATGTCATGAACGGTGGTGACCTTTCACAGCCAACAGAGGTTTCTGAATCTTACCTGTTGGATCTGGAAAGAGAAGCATTCCTTTCACTATGTGGAGAGCGCAAGACCTTAGAGCGTATCCAAAGCATCCTGTTCAAAGGCAGACCACTTCGTAACTAATGAAAAATGAGGAATTTTTAATGAAGAATATTCCTCTATACGAAGTCTATTAAAGTTTAACATTATTCTTGAATCTTATAGATGGCCCTGCCATCTCAAAAATATATTACTATGGAAGCATATATCGTTGCTGGATATAGAACAGCTGTCGGTAAGGCAAAAAAAGGAGGGTTCCGTTTTACCCGTCCGGATGACCTGGCAGCAGATGTGATCAAGCACCTAATGGCCTCTGTGCCGCAGCTTGACCCTAAAAGAATTGATGACCTGATTGTAGGTAACGCTATTCCTGAAGCAGAACAAGGAATGCAAATGGGACGTATGATCTCTCTATTGGCTTTCGGACCAGAGGTGATTGATGTTCCTGGTGTAACAGTCAACCGTTACTGTGGTTCAGGTATTGAGACTATCTCAATGGCTACTGCAAAAATTAGAGCAGGTATGGCAGACTGTATCATCGCTGGTGGTACGGAGTCTATGTCAATGGTTCCTATGATGGGATACAAGACTGCCTTGAACTATAAAATTGCTACTGAAACACCTCAATACTATTTAAGTATGGGATTGACGGCAGAAGAAGTAGCGAAAGATTATGAGATCTCTCGTGAAGAAGCTGATGCTTTTGCAGTAAGATCACATGAGAAGGCGATGGATGCGATCAAAAATGGTCGTTTCAAGGATGATATCGTTCCTATCACAGTAAAGGAAACTTACCTAAACGCAAAAGGTAAAAAAGATACCAGAGAATATATCGTTGACACGGATGAAGGACCAAGACCTTCGAGTATCGAAGGATTGGCGAGACTAAGACCAGCATTTAAAAATGGTGGTTCGGTAACAGCCGGTAACTCTTCTCAAACTTCTGATGGAGCTGCGTTTGTGATGGTGATGTCTGAGCGTATGGTAAAAGAGCTAAACCTTCAGCCAATTGCAAGAATGGTTTCTTACGCATCGGCAGGGGTAGATCCTCGCATCATGGGTATCGGACCAGTAGCAGCAATTCCAAAAGCGCTTAAGCAAGCTGGCCTGAACATCAGTGATATTGAGCAAATCGAGCTAAATGAAGCTTTTGCAGCTCAATCACTAGGGGTAATCAAGGCAATGGACTTGAACCCGGATATCATCAACGTGAACGGTGGAGCAATCGCATTGGGCCACCCATTAGGATGTACAGGTGCTAAGCTTTCTGTTCAGTTGTTCAATGAGATGAGAAGAAGAAATCAGAAATACGGTATGGTCACTGCCTGTGTAGGGGGTGGTCAAGGGGTAGCTGGTATTTACGAGCTACTATAATATCTCTTTTTGTTTGTGATATGAGATAAAGTGTTCATTCTCAAAGGCACAGGTGGTTTCATCTGTGCCTTTTTATTTTTTTAACGAGGATCTTCTTAAATTCATCGGATGAAAACTCCTCATTTTTTCCATAAGACTTGTACTTTGCATTGGAAAACCAATAGGATAATGATCCACTTTTTATGAGACTAAAATATATTATATTACTGGGACTTCTTTCTTTACTCTCTGCTTGTCAGGACTGTGATCCCCAAACTCCTCCAGATGGAAGAGTGGTTGTTCGCTTTCTGGATCCTTCTGACAATGATGACATCACCATTGACTTTGATAGCGTGTATGGCTACAGTACTACATTTCAAGGAGGTAATATTCCTAGAGATAATAACGATGCTTACCGTCTTCCTTTAAGTACAGAACAAGAGCAAATATCTTTCGTGTTTGCCATACAGGGATTACAGGATACCCTTCATTTATCTTATCAAAAGAAAGTAATCATCAATGGTCCAGATTGTGGTAACTTTGAAACATTCGGCAACCTTCAAGCGCTGATCAATGGAGATACTGACCAAGCCCAATCTATCATCAAATTTAGAGATAGTGCTATTTTTGATTCCCTTGTTATTTTTGATGAGGAAGGAAGTGTAGGCCCCGCCCTTATTAATGGAGATACAACCACCGCCAATATTCGTATTTTCATTGCCAACTGTACCGACGTATCCCCTAATCAGGAAATGGTAATTAGTTTCTTTGATCCTGTAACAGATACTCCTGTTAGTAAACTTTTTGAAAGAGTCTATCGAAAAGAATTTCCCAATAGACCTATTCTTACTTCTTTGGCTGGTGAGGTAACCTCTTTTATAGTAGAGTTAATCCCAGGCGAAGAATCTATTACCTTGGTTTTTGAAGAACGTGCTGAAAATGGTCTAATTGAAAGTCAACAAATCACTTTCACTTTTAGCTCCAATATTTCTATCATTGATGATTTTGAAGGCTGTCTACAAAACGAAGCACTGGGCAACCTACGACTAATAAGCGAAGACAGTATTGGCATCGATAGCACTGCTTTTCCTTCGGGCATCTTATTTGATTCTGCTCTCATCAATCGTTCCATTATCAACAGTAACAACACCATTCCAAATGTTAAGATATTTACTCAGCAACCTACTGCTGTTGACGATTTGTAGTACTTTCTCATGGGCACAACAAAAAGCTCCTGAGAAAGAACAGTCCTTACCTCCAATGGTCACTGCCATTGAGCCACGTCCTTTTAAGCTTAGTGGGATTCGCCTTGGTGCAGATATTATTGGGATTGGTGAAAGTCTATTTGATGACAAAGTAGAGAAGTGGTATCTCTACGGAGATATTATGCTAGACAATGCCTTATTTTTTACTCTGGAGTATGGCTTACAAGATATTACTCGTTCAGGAGAATTTACATTAACAGAAGACGATACTCGTCGCTATGTCTATCAAAGTGATGGTTTTTTCTGGAGAGGAGGAGTAGAATACAACCTTTTAGCTAAAGAAAGCACTTATAGTGGCTTATATATTGGGGCTAAATATGCCTTTGCCCAATTTGATCAATATAGTTCCTATTTATCACAAGGCAGTGACTATTGGGAAGAGCCTTCCGAACAACAAGAACTTAGGGAAGAAAATGTAAATGCACATTGGGTACAGGTCATGGCAGGTATTAAATACCGTATTTTAGGAAACTTCTATGTTGATTTAAGTACCGCTCTGGGAGTTCCTTTAAACTTTACGGATGACCTGATTACAGCGAATGATATTCCAGGATTTGGACTGAATAAGCAGAATAACTCAAAAATGATCCTACAGATGAGGCTTTTATACAAAATTCCGCTTTGGAAAACGAAGGTGGATATTACGGAGGAGCAACTATTAGAAAGATATTAATTTTTAATGAGGAATTATTAATTAATAACTCCTCATTAAAAATTGAAAATTATTCAGTTTCCTGCTTAGGCATCAATACATTAGTAACAATTTTCACTGTTTCAGTATTGTTCACTGCATTCGAATAAATCGTAATTACTTTATTCTGAAGACCTCTTTTACCACGGCTATTAAAAACCACTTTGATCTCAGATGTTTCTCCTGGCATAATGGCCTCTTTTGGCCACTGTGGAGCTGTACAACCACAAGTGGTTCTTACATTATTTAATTGCAAAGGAGCTGTACCTTCGTTCTTAAACTTAAATACGTGTGTCACTACATCACCTTGAGTAATGTCTCCAAACTCATGTTTAGTTTCTTCAAAAGTAATTTTTGGACCATCCACTTTAGCTTCTTGTCCAAAAGCGTTCACAATCAAGAGTAGGGGCAGAGCCACCAATAATAATACTTTCTTCATAATTGATACTATGGTTTAGTTCTCGAAATTAAAATAGACAAATATTATTTTTTAAGCAGTCTATTTAAATTCTCTTAACGTTTTTCCTTCTATCTAAAAGAAGACAACTGACTCATCAAAAAAGGCCAAAAACTTAAGTTCTTGGCCTCTTAATATTTAAATACGATCTCATAACTATCCAAGAGTTATGAAATAATATTACTTCTTCTCTTCTGTTTCTTTAGAGGCTGCTTCTTTTTCGTACTCAGCGTTCAAACCTTCTAACACCTCCCAAGTAATGTCTTTTACTTGTGGCATTGACCAAATAAGGGTAGAAGTTGCCTCATCATAGCCCAATACCAATGAGTAGTTATCCGCTTCGCTTACAGAATCAACATGTGCTTTTACACGGTTTTTTACTTCCATTAAGATATCAGCGTTCTCAGCCATCAAACCTTGCTCCTGAGACTGCTTCATGATTGCTAGCTCCTGCTCTTTTTTCGCCAATTCCTGCTGCTTCTTCTGGATTTGATTTTGAGACATTAAACCTGCTTGCGCACGCTTCTGGAAGTTTACGATCTCGTTCTGTAGCTTCTGAATGCGTACCTGTAGATCTTTCCCTGCCTTTTCGTATTGTGCTCTGAACTCCTTATTACGATCCTCTGCATATTTATAATGCATCGAAAGGGTATCGTTGTTGATGTAAGCAATTGATGGAGCAGATGCTGTATTTGAAACAGTGGTAGGAGTTTGCTGGTTACACGCCACTGCAGAAGCAGCGACTCCTAGTATCATTAATAACTTTTTCACTTTATCTCTTAGTTTAGTTATGTTCTATTAAAAAAATACCTAAAAAATAGACGTTCCAATGTGCAGAACAGAAACAAATATAGTTTTATCACCCAAAAAACTGAAATATTTCATGGATTTGTAGTAATAGATTTAATAATATTCATCAATATATAAGACACATTCTATATATTAAGGTAAAAGCAAGATTTACACACTTCGCACTTCTTATCAGTCATCTATTTCTTTGAATTATGCATTTTCTGTATCCTACATATTTGTATGGATTGCTCCTGATGGCAATACCTCTAATTATTCATTTCTTCAATTTTCAACGAGCGAAGAAAGTTTACTTTACAAATGTACATTTTCTCAAATCCGTTAAGGAAGTTACTAATTCCCGCAATCGACTAAAAAATATACTGATTATGCTAAGCCGAATGGCCTTCATAGGGTTATTGGTTATAGTCTTTGCCCGACCTTATATTCCTAACGAGCAAGATATTGCCATAACAGATGGAGAAAATTACGTTAGTATCTATCTGGACAACTCTTTTAGCATGGAGAATGAAACCAATGGAAGAAAGCTATTGGATGAAGGGAAAAGCTATACCGAACAAATTATATCCGTATTTCCAAGTAGTACGGTCTACCAACTTCTAGATAACGGCTTCAAAGCGCAATCTGGCTTCTTTCAGGAAAAGGCTAAGATTGAGGAGAAACTTGTAGAAATCGATTATAGCAACACCGGTAGGGCCTTGGAGGATATTTACAATAAACAATTGGAAGCCTTACGTAAAAATAGCCCTACTCAAGGCAATCAGATTTTCTGGATCTCTGATTTTCAATATGCTACTATTGGACAAATCAATCATATAGCTTTAGACACTACTAATCGTATCCACCTTCTGCCAGTGATTGCAGACAGTCCTACTAATATGTATATTGATTCTGTCTGGATGCAAGTACCTTTTGTCAAAGAAAGAGAAAACCATGTACTCCATGTACGTGTTGCTAATCATAGTATTGAGAAAAGTAACAATAAAGTCGTTAAACTTTACATAGGGGAACGACAAGTCTCTTCTGCCTCTATTTCTGTAAACGCTGGAAGTAAAAAAGATATTGAGCTCTCTTTTGCCGTAGAAAATGCAGGCAATCATCCATGCAGAGTTAGTATTGAGGACTATCCCGTTTCTTTTGATAACGACTATCACTTTGTTGTCAAAGTTGCTCCTACCATTAACATCGTACTTATAGGCTCCGAAAATATTGCTTACCTCAATAACGTCTATGACGGAGAATCCTTTTTCAAGGTCAAATCCTACACTGCTGGTAGTGTTGACTTCAGTGAGCTAAACCGTGCTGATCTTATCATTTTGGAAGGAATTGACCGCATCAATGATGCTCTTGCCACGGCACTATCTGCAGCGGCTGATCAAGGGGTGAACCTAGCTGTTTTTCCTGGAAGCAATCCCGACATCAACAGTTACACTACTGCACTAGGTATCCCTATACAGAGAAAAACATTACCTAAAGAAGTAAAAGAGGAGAGTCAGGCGAAAATTGCTGTTCCTAAATCCGAAAACCCTTTCTTTGATGGCGTCTTTGAGAAACTGCAAACACGAATGAGTATGCCCAAGGCGATGGCTGTTATTCAATGGAACGCTTTATCGGATGACCTTTTAAAACTTCAAACAGGAGATCGTTTTTTATCGGCTATCAAGGGACGTAACAATCGTACTTACCTTTTTTCTGCTCCACTCAATGGCCTGTTCAGTAACTTTGCAAAACATGCTGTATTTGTACCTGTGATGTATAAAATAGCACTTAACAGTAAAGTCAGTGATGAAAAATTAGGGCATTTCTTTAGTGATGATGTCATTCCTGTACAATTAGAAAACTTGAATAAAGGAGAAGTTTACAAGCTGGTTAAAGATCAATATGAACTTATCCCTTCTCAACAAGTAAGTAGTAATGCACTACTCTTACAGGTTCCTAAGTCAGGAATAGAAGCTGGTAATTACGAAATACAACAAGCTTCTGACGGGAAAAAAATGGGATATGTAGCACTCAACTACGATCAAAAAGAATCAGTACTAGAAAGTTATAGTAATGAAGAACTAAAAGAGCTCTTCAAATCACATAAGAATGTACAAGTCTATGACGATATCTCAACAGATCAATTCTCCCGCCTTTTCAGGGATGAGAATATAGCTAAGCCTTTATGGCGCTATTTCCTTATCGCTGCCCTTATTGCTTTGGTATTTGAAATACTTCTAATCCGCTTCTGGAAAACTAATCAGATTAGCACACCAGAGCGATCATATTCAGAAATTGAGCTATAATTTCGTTTGTTCATATTGTTTAATTGAGCTTCGCTCGTTCATAATGTTTAGTTGAATCCATTACATGGTGTCTCGAGTTTCACCTTCGGTGAAATTCAACTCAATACGAAGTATTGAAATTTAATAATTCAACTAAACACTATGAACGAGCGAAGCTCAATTAAACAACATGAACATAAAAAACCCCTGCAGCTTAAAAAGTTGCAGGGGTTACCCTTAGTAATGTCTTAGTAAGTAAGTAGTATATAATTGAATCGGTTTGTATTTCGGATGTAATATAATGTTAATAAAAGTAAATACAAAATTTAAGTGAAATATTCCTAACAGAAAACCATGAACACTTATCACTGAATACCATGTCGATTAATATAAGCTTTTGCCATACTAATCTGATAGTAATCTAATTTCTCCTCCAAATAATCAAAGATAGGCTTCACCATCTCTCGCTCCCCTGTCTCAATGATTGCCTTCTTCACTAACTCAATGTCACTGATTTCGATGTACTTAAATAGATCAATATTGTATCCCATTTCATACAAGGCACCCAAGTGCGTATAGATACTTTTCTCGTTGAGTTTTCTTTCCTGTGCTATTTCTTTAACAGACAAACCTGTTTGATAAAGCTCATAGGTTAACAACTGTGTACTTCCTTTAATGTTATATCCTTGCTTGGCTTTTTGGACAATAAACTTCACAATGACACCAATAAAAGCATTTCCGAAATCTTTTAGCTTTTTCTCACCTACTCCGGAAATACCCATCATATCCTTAATAGATACAGGGCGTTTCTTAGCCATATCCTCCAAGGTAGCATCACTAAATACCACATAAGGAGGGATATTACGCTGCAAAGCAATCTCGGCACGAGTTTGTCTCAACAGCTCAAACAGTCCATCAAACAGTTCTTCTTTCTTACTCTTCTTACGAGGAGAAGCAGTAGCTTTCTGGAAGGTCTCTCGAATAGAAGATAATTTAGTAAACTCTACTTTTGATTGGTTTCCTAGAATTTTCCAGCTTTCTTCTGTTAAACGAACAACATTATTCTGGTCATAGGCAATCTCTACCAATCCCAAATGAAGCATCTGCTGTAAATACAGCTGCCAATCATTATAAGATATATCCCTGCCAGCTCCATACGTTTTGATCTTATCAAACCCTTTCTGTAATAAATCCACTCGACTGGAGCCTCTCAAGATATCAATCAGCATTCCGGTAGCCACCGAAATTGATTTCTTTAAGTCATTCAACTTGGGATCAGCCAAACGGGCTATGGCTGACATAGCCTTTTGGGCAATCAGAGTACCATCAAAAGTTTCTGGAGGGTTAGCACAAACATCACAGTTCCCACAGTTTTCCGAAAGGGTCTCTCCAAAATAACTTAAGAGCATCTTTCTTCTACAAGTTTTTGCTTCCGCATACTGCTGCATCCGTAGCAGTTTATTCAACTGTAATTCCTTTTGCCCACTATCATCCAAGAAATCCCTGAGGGTCATGACGTCAGCATAACTGTAAAACAGTACTGTGTCTGCTTTAACGCCATCCCGACCTGCACGTCCGATTTCCTGATAATAACTTTCGATGTTTTTGGGCATGTTGTAATGCATCACCCAACGCACATTGGATTTATCAATTCCCATCCCGAAAGCAACCGTCGCACATATAATTGGAATACGATCCTGTATAAAGGACTCTTGTACTCGATCTCTTTCTGTCGGACTCATCCCTGCATGATAATAGTCCGCTATAATTCCCTCCGCCGATAACTTTTTAGCCAAAGACTCTGTACCTTTTCTACTAAGGCAATATATAATTCCTGATTGCCCCTGACGACTTTCTATAAAACGAAGAATTTGCTTAAACCTATTCTGTCCCGGCAACACTGTCAACGATAAATTAGGACGATCAAAAGAAGATACAAACTGCGTTGCCTGTTGTAATCTCAGCTGTGACAAAATATCTCTTCGAGTAATTTTGTCTGCTGTTGCCGTAAGAGCTATAACTGGTACCTCAGGAAAAGTCTGTTTTAATAAAGCCATTTGTGTATACTCTGGCCTAAAGTCATGTCCCCAGGCAGAAATACAGTGCGCCTCATCTATTGCAAAAAGACTAATGGATAACCCTCTTAAAAACCCCATAAACTGAGGTGATACCAATTTCTCTGGAGATACATACAACAACTTGATTTGCTCTGTCCTTACCTGATGCTCCACCATCATCTGCTCATCAAGCGAAAGACTACTATTCAGAAAAGCAGCCGGTATACCATTACTCACTAAGCCTTCTACCTGATCCTTCATCAAGGCTATTAAAGGAGATACGACAATCGCAACACCCGGCATCACCATCGCAGGAATCTGGTAACAAACTGATTTTCCACCACCTGTAGGCATCAGCACCAAAGTGTCTTTACGTTCCAGCACATTAGTAATGATCTCTTCCTGCATAGGACGGAAGCGGTCATAACCAAAATATTTTTTCAATGCTTCTTTCGCGCGATCTATCGTCAACATTAACATAGGGGAATTAATAATTAAAAGATTTCTACAGAACTTAATTTTTAAAGGGAGATGTCAAAGCAATACACCCCATACATGAAAAAAGCCCCTGTGAAGTCAATATATATGTACTCGTGATAATTTTTGTAAAGATACGATTTTCCATTTTACTCTTTACCTTTGTATGCACTGTCTACCAACACAACAGTCATGAAAGATACTACGATCCAACGTCATACTGCATTAGTCAAGGAAAAAGCCGCTGAATTAGGCTTTGATTATTGTGGAATTGCCAAAGCTGGCTTTTTGGAAGAAGAAGCTCCTAAACTGGAAAACTGGCTACAACAAAATATGCATGGGCAAATGGGGTATATGGCCAATCACTTTGAGAAAAGATTAGACCCTACCAAACTCGTTCCCGGGGCTAAGTCCATGGTGATGCTTATGCTCAACTATTACCCTGAAAAAGATCTGGGAGCAAATGAGGATACCTATAAAATAGCCAAATACGCTTACGGAGAAGATTATCACCATATCATCAAATGGAAATTAAAAGAGCTTCTCAAGATATTGCAAGAAGAAATTGGAGATATAGACGGGAGAGTCTTTGTGGACTCCGCTCCTGTGATGGAAAGACAATGGGCACAAAAAGCAGGCATGGGTTGGATTGGTAAAAACAGTCTATTACTCAACAAAAATAGAGGAAGCTTCTTCTTTATTGCTGAACTCATTCTAGACTTGGAATTAGAACCTGACGGCCCTGTCAAAGACTATTGCGGGACCTGTACAAGATGTATAGATGCCTGTCCCACTGATGCGATTGTTGGCAATGGTATTGTAGATGGAAGCAAATGCATCTCCTACTTTACCATTGAACTGAAAGATGCTATTCCAGATGAAGTGAGTGGGAAATTTAAGGATTGGATCTTTGGTTGTGATATATGTCAGGATGTTTGTCCCTGGAATCGTTTTTCACGTCCACATCATACACCAGAACTCTCACCCCATGAGCAACTGGAGGATATGAGCAAAAAAGACTGGGAAGAAATTACCGATGAAGTTTTTCGTACGCTCTTTAAAAAGTCTGCCATTAAAAGAACAAAATTGGAAGGCCTAAAGCGCAACATCAAATTCGTGCAGAAAAAATAAAAAGGCTCCTTTCTCGGAGCCTTTTTTGTTATATCATTTGGATGTTGCTTGATTTTAAAAGTAAAGTTCCATTGCTAGTAACAGAAATCTGTAAATCGTTGAGAACACCATATTTTAAGCTTAAGTGTCTCATCTCTTGTCAATAAGGCAAACGCCTTGTTAAGCTCTTTCTCAAATAGGTTACGATCAAAAGAAACCTTTTCAAGAATTGTCTTAGAGTATTCTAGCATGTTGGTTAAACGGTTTAAAGTTAATGATAATGATTTGTTTGGAAGTCCTGTTAAGCTATGTTAAAAGCTATAATAGTCTGTACACAGATCAGTAATTTTAGCTTGGTTACTTACTCTTACGATCGCTTGGGTGTTCAAGTTACACGATTGATAGACTCTAAACAGTTTTTAACATAAAAGGTAATAATTTGTTGAAATAGTTCTATCTATTAGACTTATCCGGGCAACAATATAGTAATTTTGTAGATAAAGTGTAATAAGTACTTTTAAAAATGATATTAACAAAGCTGAACTCTTCAATCTTCCAACACCGTTTTTGGTGGTTGACACTACTCGCATGGGGGCTTTCGATAGGAATATTGAAAGCGCAGCAAATTTCTATCGAGCTGGGCAATTCAGAAATCGGAGAAAATGAATACTACCGTATTACCCTTAAGGTACAAAATGGAAAATTGAAAAGTTATTCCGGTTTTCCTGATATCAAAGGATTTACTAAGGGACGTCCATCCTCTTCCTATAGTACCAATATTATCAATGGAGCAGTATCTTCCTCTCATAGTATTATACAAGAATACCGTCCAAGTAAACAAGGAACGTTCCGATTACGTCCTTTCACTATCACTGCCAATGGACAAAAAATCAAAAGTAATGGAGCTACAATCAAAGTAGGACCAGCCAAGCAGGCACAAGCCTATGATCCATTCGATCCATTTGGAGGGTTTCCTTTTTTCAGAAGAGACCAGCAGGATCAAGAAGAGGAATTCGTTGAAGTAAAAGACGACGCCTTCTTTGCCATTACCACAGATAAAAGCGAGGTATATAGAGGAGAGGGCTTTAATCTAACGATTGCCTGGTATGAAGCAGTAGACAATAAGGCTAGACTTGATTTTTATAAACTACTGGAGCAACTCACAGAGATCAAAAAAACCATACAGCCTAAGAACTGTTGGGAAGAAAACTTCGATATCAGTAGTATTCACCCAGAATATGTACAGATCAGAGGAAAAGCTTATAGAAAACATAAAATCTATGAAGCTACATTCTACCCTCTAAACGAAGAAGACATTACGATCCCAAGCGTAGGACTGGAAATGATTAAATACAAGGTTTCCAAAAGAGCTTCATTCTTTGGTCGTAGACAAAAACAAGATTTCAAAACTTATTACTCCAAAGCTAAAACCATCAAGGTAAAAGCTTTACCTGCTCACCCATTAAAGGATGTAGTAAGTGTAGGGAATTTCCGACTAAAAGAAAGTACTGTAAAACCTGAGATGAAAACAGGAGAAAGCATCTCCTATAAGCTCTCTATTCAAGGAGAAGGAAATATTTTGACAATTCCAGCACCTACCTTAAAAGAAAGTGACGACCTTTTATTCTACGAGCCTGGAATTATTCAAAATATCAACCGCTCTAACGGAAAGGTCTTTGGAGAAAAATCATTTAACTATTACATAGAACCTCAAGAAGCTGGAAACTATTCTATGAAGGACTACTTAAGTTGGACATACTTTAATCCTCGCACCCATAAGTACGAACAGCTTATTCCGGAAGCTCAATTTAACGTAACTGGCAAAAGTCTAAAAGATAGCCGTATTACTGAGAATCAGGATGCCTTCTATCAGCAATTGGAGGAAAAGGACAATACCTTAAAGTCCCTACATACCATTGCTTGGCCACAATATATTATGAATGCTTTAGTACTACTAGCCTTGGCTGGAGGAACCTATGTCATGCTAAAAAAATAAGAGGGTAATTCATGAATATCAAATACTTTTTCTTGCTTGCTATCATCAGTGGATTACTATTTTCATGTGGTGAGTATAACGATGATACTCCTCCAACGCTAGAAGATTTTCGCGTCAATAACAGTACAGAAAATGCTGTTATTGACGAACTGGATATTACTGATGCCCTTATTATTTCTGGTTTTTTTCAAGATGACCTGGCTTTATATAGTTACACCTTATCCGTAAATCCTTTAGGAGATACTCCTGATAACTTTCAGTATCCTTCTTTAATTTCTTTTGATACAACTTTCTTTATAGGAGGGGCTCAAACCAAAATATTTAGGGAAATCGCCTTGGGAAGTAATCAAATCGCTTCAGGAAACTATCAACTTACCATTAATTTTGAAGATGACGCAGAGAATCAAGGAATACCACAATCCATCGATTTTGAGGTAATTAATCAGGCTCCTTCCATCTCTTTATTCAACTTTCCTTTTGGAGAAGACACTATTTTCATCCCTGCCGGAGAATTTACTCTGGAAGGTAATTTAGACGATCGAGATAAAAACTTATCGAGCATTGGCGTGGTATTGCTAGAGCGTACCTTTAATCCCGAAGAAATCAATCCGGACAGTGCTTTTATCGAAGAAGTTATTGATGTAAGAACAATTACTGTAGAAGGAACTCCACAAGGATTCTCAGAACTATACACGCTCTCTCCCAATGGTCCCAATCAGACTTATAGCTTCTTGATCCGAGGAACAGACAGTACTGCCCTTTCTAACCAAGTGACTGTTTCTGTCATTGCAGAATAACTTTGTTGAGGCGGCTTACGCCACTGGTTGAGTAAAGCTTCGCTTTGTTGAGTTTCACCTTCGATGAGTTGAGTTATGTTTTTTGAGGTGACCACAAGGGGTACCCTTACCTTATACCTTATACCTTTTACTTCTTACCTTATACCTTCTTACCTTTATCATTTTAGGTTTTAAGCATAGTTTCTACCTTTGCAGGAAATCGTAGTAATTTTTCTACCTTTACTGCTATTCACATACTACTATTATTATCTATTAAAATACACATATTCATGCCAAAAGGAATCTTCAATGTGCCAAAGGCACAGAACGAGCCGGTAAAAAATTATCTACCGGGTAGCCCTGAAAGAGAAGAGCTACAAGCAATGGTTGAAAAAATGCGTTCAGAAGTAATCGACATTCCAATGTACATTGGAAGCGAAGAAATCAGAACTTCTGACCTTAGAGAATTCTCATCTCCACATGATCACCAACGCGTACTTGCTAAATACCACTACGGAGATAAATCACACGTAGAGCAAGCGGTTAATGCTGCACTGGGAGCAAGAACACTTTGGGCTGAAATGTCTTGGGAACACAGAGCCTCTATTTTCCTTAAGGCGGCAGACTTGGCAGCAGGACCATACCGTGCCAAGCTAAATGCTTCGACTATGCTGGGGCAATCAAAAACTGTTTACCAAGCAGAAATTGACTCTGCTTGTGAGTTGGTAGATTTCTTGCGTTTCAACGTAGAGTATATGACACAAATCTACGCTGAGCAACCTGAATCTTCTGCTGGTATCTGGAACCGTCTAGAGCACCGTCCATTAGAAGGGTTTATTTTTGCTATCACTCCATTCAACTTTACAGCAATTGCGGGTAACCTTCCTGCTGCTCCTGCCATGATGGGTAACACCGTTGTTTGGAAACCTTCAGACGATCAAGTTTACTCTGCAAAAGTATTGATGGACTTATTCAGAGAAGCAGGTGTTCCTGATGGTGTAATCAACTTAGTTTATGCAGAAGGTCCTGATGCTGGAGATGTGGTATTCAACCACCCTGATTTCGCTGGACTACACTTCACTGGCTCTACTGGAGTATTCCAACACCTTTGGAAAACAATTGGTGAGAACATCACAAAATATAAAACTTACCCTCGCATCGTAGGTGAGACAGGTGGTAAGGATTATATCCTTGCACACAAATCTGCTGATGCTAAAGCCGTTGCTACGGCAATCACAAGAGGTGCATTTGAGTTCCAAGGACAAAAGTGTTCTGCAGCATCAAGATGTTATATCCCTCGTAACATTTGGGCTGATGTTGAAAGCTACTTAAAAGCTGATATTGACGATATCATCAGCAACTATATGGGTTCTCCTGAAGAAATGAGTAACTTCTTCTCTGCGGTAATCAACGAGCGTTCATTTGATAAGATTTCTGGTTATATCGATCGTGCAAAAGCTTCTGATCACTGTGAAGTAATTGCTGGTGGTAACTACGATAAATCAAAAGGATACTTTGTAGAACCTACAGTAATCGTTACTACTGATCCAATGTACGAATCTATGCAAGAAGAGATCTTCGGTCCAGTTGTAACGATCTATGTTTACGAAACTGAAGCATTTGACAAAGCGATTTACTTGGTAGATAATACTTCTCCATATGCATTGACGGGAGCGATCTTCGCGACTGACCGTTATGCTATTGAGCATGCTACTAAAAAATTGGTTAACACTGCTGGTAACTTCTACATCAACGATAAGCCAACAGGGGCGGTAGTAGGACAGCAGCCATTCGGTGGTGCCAGAGGATCAGGTACTAACGATAAAGCGGGTTCTATCTTGAACCTATTGCGTTGGGTATCTCCAAGAATGATCAAAGAAACTTTCGTTTCTCCTACAGATTATAAATATCCATTCATGGATAAATAATCTTATAATAAAAAAAGGCTGCAGGAAACTGCAGCCTTTTTTATTAACTGATAACACCAGAGCCTATCGACTCCTCATCTTTATACCAAGCTGCAAATTGTCCTGCAGCAATTCCTTTCTGTGGTTGGTCAAAGATAATGTATAGTCCATCCTCTTCCATATATAAGGTTGCCCATTCCAAAGGCTGTCTGTAACGGATTCGACATTCATACCTTTCTGATTGTCCTACCTCCATTGCCAGATCTTCTCTGGTCCAATGAATTTCATCCTTATGGATATATAACCCTATACGATTTAGACCTGGGTGATCATCTCCTTGTCCCGTATAAATCACGTTTTCTTGAGTATCTGTAGCAATGACAAACAAAGGCTTAATCGTTCCTCCAACACCCAATCCTTTACGCTGACCAATCGTATAATAATGTGCCCCTTGATGTCTTCCTACTACTTTTCCATCCGTTTGCTCAAACTGATAAGGAGCTGTAAGGAATTTAAGTTTCTGAATACGCTCTGTAAATGGTAGGGCATCTATATCAACATCCTGTAATTTTTCCAGATCAACAGGTACCTCTATAATATCTCCTTCCTTAGGTTGTAACTGCTGTTTCAGGAAATCAGGCAATTTTACTTTTCCTATAAAACACAATCCTTGAGAGTCTTTCTTTTCTGCAGTGATCAAATCTAATTCCTTAGCAATTTCCCTCACCTCTGGCTTCGTCAATTCACCAATCGGAAATAATGCTTTGGATAATTGCTCCTGAGATAACTGACAAAGGAAATAACTTTGATCTTTATTTCCGTCTACCCCTGCCTTTAACTGATATACGGTGTTTCCATCAGCATCTGTCGTTTCCGCTCTACGACAATAGTGTCCCGTAGCGACATAGTCTGCTCCCAATTGCATGGCAGCATCCATGAATACATCAAACTTAATCTCACGATTACACAGTACATCCGGGTTGGGCGTACGGCCTTTCTCATATTCCTCAAACATATAGTCTACAATACGTGACTTATACTGCTTGCTCAGGTCAATGGTTTGAAAAGGAATTCCCAGTTTCTGTGCCACCAATAGGGCATCATTACTGTCGTCAATCCAAGGGCACTCTCCATTGATGGTTACACTACCATCATGCCAGTTGATCATAAAAAGACCGATCACCTCATATCCTTGCTGAATCAAAAGGTGAGCGGCAACACTTGAATCTACCCCTCCGGATAGTCCTACAACTACTCTTTTTGCCATTACTTTACAGATTAAAGGGGGTAAAGGCCCCTTATCATTAATAAAATTATTTTTTGATGTTACTCATGAATTAAAACACCAAATAAACTTACAGATAAGTGCTATTTTCAAACGGTTTAAGGATAAAGGAAGAAGGGTGAGAGATTAATAATTACGCTCTAAGTATATATATTCCTTCATCCTTCCTCCATTCGAAAGTGGTACTTAATTATAAGTTTACTTAGCAATCAATCCACCAAAGAGTAACTATTAGCAAAGTT
This sequence comes from Algivirga pacifica, assembly GCF_039543525.1. Taxonomy (NCBI): domain Bacteria; kingdom Pseudomonadati; phylum Bacteroidota; class Cytophagia; order Cytophagales; family Flammeovirgaceae; genus Algivirga; species Algivirga pacifica. The sequence goes on along the minus strand of NZ_BAABJX010000022.1, from coordinate 186,915 downwards.
ATATGGTTCCCGGAGAATAAGACAATTTATTCTGACTTCTTAAGGAATATTTTCGGTAAAGGAAGAGGATAGTCGAGTTTGCTTTCCTCTTTGATTGAAGTCTGAGTAGATCGTCTGTAAGATCGCTTGAGGGAGTTGTTTTTGCTCTTGAGAAAGCTCTGGGTTATCTAAAATATATTGCTTACCCACATTATCATAAATCAACTTTATACTATCAGAGAGAAAAGCATACCCATCATTGAACGTATAAAATGCATAACTTTTCATATCAGATGAGAAGATATTCTTCCCAAATTTATAAGATTTACGACTATCTAGTTGTGCCAATAATGTAGGCACAAAATCAATATGCGAAGTGTAGGTATCAATTTCTATATTCTTTTTTGACAAGGCTCCTCCCAACCATAACATAGGCACTTGATAGCGCTCCTCACTATAATACTGAATATCGTTACGGTATTTAGCGCCATGATCTCCTGTAATGACCAAAAGTGTATTTTCCCAATAAGGTTGCTGCTTTAAATAAGATACAAAATCACCTATTTGCTGATCTGCATAATAATAAGCATTCAAAAACTTACTGGTTTTATCCTCTCCCTGAAATGGTGTATCCTTTAAAGGCACATCAAAAGGTTCATGGCTACTAATGGTCAATGTGGTCAGAAAGAAAGGCTGCTTTTTTGCACTCATTCGTAGGAGTTCCTTCTTTATTCGCTCAAAAACATACTCGTCATGTACACCCCACTTAGTAGTCCACAGATGAGAAGGAAAATGTTCTTTGTGAATAATCTGATCGTAGCCTGCAATTCTTAGGTAGGAGTTGAAATTGGAGAAGTTGATATTATTCCCAAAAATAAAAGAGGTATAGTATCCAAGGTCTTTTAGGTCTCTGCTTAAATAATCAATCTGATTTAACTTAGAGTTATGTTTAATGACTGCCGTACGAGGCTGCCCTGGGTAGCCACTTAAGATACCGGGGACTCCTCTATTGGTTCGATCACCTACTGCAAACATTTTTGTAAACAAAATCCCTTCCTTCACCAAGGCATCAAAATTAGGGGTAACTCCTTTTTCTTTGCCGACCACTGCCTCGGTAATTTGAGCATTAAAACTTTCCCAGATCACTAATATAATATTAGGTCTATCCGTATGTAAAACTTTTCTTGTTTCTCCCTCATCCCTTTTTAAATCCTGAAATAACTGTTTGGCTAAATCTTTTTCCAGATAATTCTCAGGATACTGTATACTATTATAGGTCGCTAGTGAATATATGGTATTCCATGTGGCATTAATCGCTACATGATTGGGATAAGGCTGTTGATGAAAATATACAAAGCCTATATTAAAAGGAGCCACATCAAAACTCCCCCTTATAGGTATTATAAGAGCCACGGTGAATAACAACATCACTACCGAGCCCCACCAATACCTATCAGTGATTTTTTTAATCAAGGGGGTAACGAGCAAATGATATAAACTATACCCTAATAATAATAAGGTTATAAAAATGGGGCCTATCGTATATAACGTTCCTTCCGGAATCGCTTCCCAGGGAGTATTGTCTCCACTCAACATCAGGAGAGGGGTAGCATCCAAACGATATCCCCAATACTCATATAGCTCCAAATCTATACAAGTGACCACCACTGATACCAATAACCACGCAGAGGTATATAATGAAAAAATAGCACGTAAAGGAAGTCTGGGAATTAAGGTGGAAAATACTAATAAAATCGCCGGTAATAGCATTATATATCCCGTCGTAGACCAATCCATTCTACTACCAATCAGTACTGCTTGTACTATGTCTACGCTTGCATATTGTGATGTTTGCTCCCAATGGTAAAATACAAATAGTAATCGCTCTATAATAAAGATGATATACCAATAGAGGAAATACCTTCCGAACAAGATAATACGGGTACGCATGGGTTATGTTAGTAAGTAGGTTAATAAAGTAAGTTATCCACAATGCCTGTGAATAACTTTTATTTAGGTTGTTCATTTCAATTGTGAATAACTTTTTGTTCAACAGGTTTTAATCTTTCTTTATTCACATCTTGTTAACAGTATCCCCATTTTATTCACAAAATACATCACCTATGTAAGATGAAGTAAGGTTTATCCACAATTTCGTCTAAATAGATGCTTTTAAAGGAGTTAATTGTGAATAAATTATTGAATTTATGAGGATAATCCTGTTGATAACATTCTGTATTGGAGTGAAAATAATAAGTTATTCACATAGTGTTGATAACTTTTTGGATATAGATGTGAATAATTCAAGAAAGATATTCACAACTAATTCACTCTCTTTTTCAGCTGTGAATAATGTGAATAAGTTATTCACAAGATGTGAACAACTTAGCACATTTGAGAGCTCATTAATTATCTCCGAAATTTTTTTCGATCCCACTCCTTCCAAAGGATTGCCGGAAGCTGAATTTTTAGAGCTCTACAATAGAGGAGAGAAAAGTATCCAGTTGAGTGAATATATCTTGTGGATAGATCAGAAAGAAGCTTCTCTACCGACTTACCACCTTCCTCCCAAAAGTTATCTTATCTTATGCAAAAGCAGTGAGCAATCACTTTGGAGTAAGTATGGAGAAGTCGCAAGTCCTTCTAAATGGAATGCATTAAAAAATACAGGGGCAACCCTTACCTTAAAACGAGGAGAAAAAACGGTATTTTCCTTTCATTACAATCCCAAAAACTTCTCTACCGAACTCCAACAAGGGGGCATTTCTCTAGAAATCATAGATCCCAGTGCGTGTATCACCGATATCAACTGGAATGGTAGCATAGAAGCAATAGGGGGGACTCCTGGCACAAAAAACAGTATCCATGGAGTATTGGATGAAACAATCGAAATTCAGGATATTCAACTTACCACTCCCAATACGCTTTCTGTACAACTCAACCAGCCTATACAAATCACTTCAGCACTCTCTATCGATTCAGCACATCCTGTTGATTCCATAATACAGGAGCAGCAAATAATTTATATCACATTTGAAAATCCCCTAAAGCAAAGTATACCCTATCAACTCCATTTAAACAATATTCAAACCTGCTCAGGAGAGTTCACTACCTTAAGTATTCACTGGATTAATCCTTTGGAAGCAAATACTCAGGATATCTTATTATCCGAAATCCTTTTTAATCCCGTAAAGGATGCTGTTGACTTTATCGAATGTTTTAATCCTACGATGCACTACCTTCAATTATCCGGCTGGAGTATCGTAAACAATAAAGAGGTAGAAGTAGTAATCCCCAGACATACTCTTGCTATAGCGCCCAAAAGCTACTTTATCCTTACTTCTTCAGAAGAAACCTTAAGAAATACCCATCAAAATATTCCTGATAGTTGTCTGATCATAGAATTTTCACTCCCTGCTTTTTACGATGAAGAGGGGAGTGTCATTCTTAAAAAAGGAGACAGCATTGCCCAACATTTTGCCTATCAAGACGATTTCCACTATCCATTATTACAAAATACGGAAGGGGTATCTCTGGAAAGAATTGATTTTCGTGAAAGCGAAAATGATCCTTCCAACTGGCGCTCCGCTGCTGCTACCATAGATTTTGCTACTCCTGGAGAAACAAATTCTCAACAAGGAAATAGGAGTACACCATCTGATGAATGTGTTCATGCCTACCCCACAGTATTTACGCCAGGCAACAATGGCATAGACGACTATGTACGTATAGAGCTTCCTTGTCTCCCTACAGGAAGTACAATCAATGCCAAAGTGTTTGACCGCTGGGGATATGAGGTCGCTATCATTGCTAATAATATTAATGCAGGAAGTAGTGCGACATTACGATGGGACGGACAAGATCAAAACCAACAATTGGTCACCGTAGGTCCCTATATTGTTTGGATCGAAGCCTTTAATCTTCAAGGGGTTTTGAAACGATGGACCACCAAGGTAATCGTGAGTTATCCATAAATTCACCTCTCAGGAATCCATACTTAGATTTCATTAAAGGATTATTTGAATATTTAATTTTTAGCAAATTTGTTATGTAACTGATAATGTTGTATTTTTGCGCACTGATTTGAGTTCATGAACAAAATTTATTAGAGATATGAAACAAGGAATCCACCCTGAATACAAAGAGGTAGTATTCTGGGATCTAACAAGTGACGAGAAATTCCTTTCTCGTTCGTCTGCAGAGACAAAAGAAACAATCGAATTCGAAGGAGAAACTTACCCACTAATCAAAGTGGAGATCTCTTCTGCTTCTCACCCATTCTACACAGGTAAGAAATCTACTGTTTCTAGAGCAGGTCGTGTGGAGCGATTCAACAAAAAATACAAAAGAAGTTAATCGTATCACGATTTTCTCTCTTGTGCGCCATGGTGATGAATCATCATGGCGTTTTTTATTGCCTTTCCAAAAGGTGTATTACCAAAGGGAATCATAAAGGAACTAATGCCTTATCCCTTATTTTCTATATATTACCAACTGTGTACTCAACAATGCCCGTTAAGAGGCATCATGCTATTTTATATTTTGTTACTAACAACCGTTCGCAATGAACTTAGTACTCTTTGACGATCCTGCGATTCGCGCAGCACTGTTACCTATTACCTATACCAGATCCATTTCAGACATTCGTATAGGTATTATGACCATTGAAGAAAAGTGGTCCACTGCATTAAACACCAAAGTCAATAAACTTACGGAAGATTATTTACAGCCTTTATACCAAGAGGATATTAAGGAAAACAGTCTTTATATCAATGCTTCTGTATGCCCTACTGCAGAACTTTTGGAACACATCAAAAAACTGAAAATAGGAGAAGGATTGATTTATCAGGACCTCTTAGTGGCTGTATACAGTCAAAAGCCTATACTTACTCCAGAAGAAATCAGTAAAGACATCAATTTTCAAACGATTGACCTGTCTGAAACTCCTATTATCATCCAAAACCCTTGGGATATCTTCTTAAGTACTCGTAGAGGAATTATTGAAGACTTTCCAATCGTTACAGAAGGAAGAGAAAGTGCCAGTCTGGACGATCCACATACCGTCGTTTACGGCAAAGAAAATGTCTTTATAGAAGAAGGAGCCAGTGTACGATGTGCTGTTATTAACGCAGAAACTGGACCCGTATATATTTCCAAAGGAGCCCGTATACACGAAGGTGCCATTGTTAGAGGAACTTGCTTTATCGGTGAAGGTGCCCATATCAATATGGGAGCCAAGATTCATGAAGATTGTAGCTTTGGTCCTTATTGTAAGATTGGAGGCGAAACGGGAAATGCCGTTATGCTAGGATATAGCAACAAAGGGCACGATGGTTACTTAGGTAACTCTGTCATTGGAGAATGGTGTAACTTGGGTGCCGATACCAATACGTCCAACCTTAAGAATAACTATGGCAATGTAAGTATCTGGAGCTATGTCCAAGAAGATTTAGTTTCTACGGGACAAATGTTCTGCGGGTTAATTATGGGAGATCACTCCAAAGCGGGTATCAATACCATGTTTAATACTGGTACCGTAGTTGGAGTAGCTGCCAATATTTTTGGTGGAGGATTCCCTGATAAATTTATCCCTTCATTTTCCTGGGAAAATGTCAACCATAGTCAGCAAACTGCTTTGCCGGAGAAAATCTTCGATACAGCACAAAAAGTGATGGCCCGTAGAGGGAAAACTCTCACGGAAACGCAACAAAAAATACTAACAGAAGTATATAAAAGAAGCGAAAAGTACCGTAAATGGGATTGGGGATTAGATTAGGAAATCACTGACACCTAAAGTATAATAGTTAATATTGAAACTGTTATCGATTAGGGTTTATGGGTTATCGCAATTATTTCGTAGACGGCATCATAATTAATCTGAAGCACCATGTAATTTATGATTAAAGCAGTTGACCTCGTAATTGTCCCTGATGAAATCCTCTTTCAACGATCTTTAGAGGCTAACCGTAGCCTGGTCTCTCCAGGTATTGAGCTAGGGAAACGACATACCATTCCTCACATTAGTCTTTGTATGGCTATGATAGAAGAAAGCAACATTCCTGTTGCTTGTGAGGAAATCAAAGGGGCCCTAAGTGGTATCAAAATAGATACTCTTACTATAGAAAAAATTTATCAACATGGAATAAATACCGTTGGATGGACTTTTAAGAAAGATTCATGGTTGATACATCTACAGCAAACTGTAGAAACCATCCTAAAAAAATACCATGTCCCTGTTGCTCCCCAGGCATTCGACTGTTTTGCTAATTTAAAGTATGGTGACCCCGCTGGAGCATTGCTATATGTCAACCAGTTTTTTGAACAATATGGAGGTTCACAATATGAGCCACATATTACCTTGGGAAGGGGAGAGCTTTCTCCTGTCCATCATCATATTGGAGACACCTTTGAAGGAGGTAAGATCGCTTTATACCATCTAGGCAGTAGCTGTACCTGCGAAAAATTATTGGAAAATTTTTAGAAACCGAAAGGTTAAAAGCATATAATTAGTCACAAGAATACGTTACTTTGTGTTTGTCTTATAAAGAAGACTTTAGTAGGCAAAATTTTGCTAGACAGAGATGGGAACACAGAAGAAAACGTTGAAAGTAGGCTTGGTTCAACAAGCCTGTGGGGCAGATCGAGCTGCCAATGTTGCAAAAAGCATAGAAGGCATTCGTGCTTGTGCCAGTCAGGGTGCTGAACTGGTCGTCTTACAGGAACTCCATACTGGACTATACTTTTGTCAAACAGAAGATGTCGATCTATTTGACATGGCAGAAAGTATTCCTGGTCCATCAACCGAAGAATTTGGAGCTATCGCCAAAGAACTAGGGATCGTATTGGTCACCTCCTTGTTTGAGAAGCGTGCTCCAGGGCTGTATCACAACACTGCCGTGGTACTAGAAAGCGATGGAAGTATTGCTGGGAAGTATCGTAAAATGCACATTCCTGACGATCCCGCTTACTATGAAAAGTTTTATTTTACTCCTGGCGACATGGGCTTTGAGCCTATTGATACCTCTGTAGGACGTTTGGGAGTATTGGTCTGCTGGGATCAATGGTATCCGGAAGCTGCTCGTCTGATGGCTATGGCAGGAGCCGATTTATTGATCTATCCTACCGCTATTGGATATGAATCCACAGATACAGAAGAAGAAAAAAGCAGACAACGTAATGCATGGATTATCTCACAGAGAGGACATGCAGTGGCCAATGGATTACCTGTGATCAGTGTCAACCGCACAGGATTTGAAGATGACCCTTCGGGTGTGACAAAAGGAATTGAATTCTGGGGGAACAGTTTTGTTGCCGGTCCGCAGGGAGAGTTTCTTTTTGAAGGAAACAGAGATAAAGAAGAATTTACAGTAGTCGAAATTGACTTGGGTAGAAGTGAAGACGTTCGCAGAATATGGCCATTCTTCCGAGATCGTCGTATTGATGCTTACGAAGAATTATTACTTCGTTTCAGAAAATAACATATCAATGGATCTGTTGGGTATTCACAAGTAGTACCCAAAACAGATCCACCCTATACATCATATGATCTCCAACTCGCCTATTCATTCCCCCTATCTATCCATTTATTTTTTGACCACAGTCCATATATGACTGTGATTGAACAGAAAATGATACAATGAGAAAAACAAGTAAGAATAAATCACAAGGAAAAAGGGCTAATAAAAAGGGAATGCCCAATAGAAAAAAAGCCAAAAGAAAAAATATTAATAACCAACTTGCCCAAGAGCTTATTAAGGTTCTGAATGCAGAACCTGAAAAACCCCTGTCTTTCCGACAACTATGTAGAATTCTACAACTAAAGAAAAAGGCACAAAAAAATGCCTTGGAATTGATTCTCGACAAACTCGTAGAGAATGGAGAAATTGACAGTGTTGGAAGAAAGTATCAATCCAAAGAGAGTGGTGGAAAAGTCATTGGTGTAGTAGACCATGTCAATCCAAAATTTGGATATATCGTCATCAGCGAAGAAGAGCAAGATATATGGATCAGTACATCTAACCTGAACCGTGCTTTCGATGGGGATACGGTAGAAGTGAAGACACACTATAACCCAACACGTCGTCGAACAGAAGGAGAGGTAGTGAAGATTGTCAAAAGAGCCAAAGAAGAATTCATAGGTCATCTGGAAATCTCTGCACGCTTTGCTTTTGTCGTGACCATGGGACGCAAGATGCATCAGGATATCTTTATTCCTAAGCACCATATGCAGGATGCTAAACACGGAGATAAGGTAATCGCTAAAATCACCGAATGGAGAGAAAAAGATAAGAACCCTACCGGAAAGATAGAAAAGGTTTTAGGTAAAGCAGGAGAGAATGAAACAGAGATCCACTCGATCATGTTTGAATACGATCTTCCTTTCAAGTTTCCTGAAGAGGTAGAGCAAGAGGCTGAAGCAATTCCAGAAGAGATCCCTGCAGAAGAGATCAAGAAAAGAAAAGACTTCCGTAAGCGAACTACGTTCACTATTGACCCTCTTACGGCCAAGGATTTTGATGATGCTATTTCTATCCGAAAAATGAATAATGGTCAATGGGAAATCGGTGTACATATTGCTGATGTTACCCATTATGTCCGTCCTAATACGCAATTGGAAGAAGAAGCTCAGAAACGAGCAACCTCAGTATATCTGGTAGACCGTACCGTTCCTATGCTTCCTGAAAAGCTATCAAACGGGCTATGTTCCTTGAATCCACATGTGGATCGACTGGCTTTTTCAGCCGTGTTTAACATGGATGAAACCGGTAAGATTCATAAACAATGGTTTGGACGTACGGTTATTCATTCCGATAGGCGATTCACCTATGAAGAAGCCCAGGAGCGTATCGAAACAGGAGAAGGAGATTATGCCACAGAAATTAATCTTCTAAACGATATTGCTAAAGAATTGCGTCAACAGCGATTCCAGAATGGAGCAATCTCCTTTGAATCGGTAGAACTTCGCTTTGAACTAGACGAGGATGGTAAACCAATCAAATTAGTTCCTAGAATTCGTAAAGACGCCCACAAGCTGGTCGAAGACTTTATGCTTTTGGCCAATAAACGAGTGGCTGAGTATGTTTTCAGGAAGAAGGAAAATGGAAAGCCTGTGACTATGGTATACCGTACTCACGATCTTCCTGATCCTGAAAAACTGAGTAACTTCGCCCTTTTTGCGAAGCGTTTTGGATATACGGTCAATGTGGAAGAAAACTCTGTAGCGGCCTCTATGAACCAACTGACTGAAGAAGTAGAAGGAAAGCCGGAGCAAAATATCATCGAGCAACAGGCTATCCGTACCATGGCAAAAGCCAAGTATACGACCGAAGCAGATGGACACTATGGATTAGCATTTAAGCATTATACTCACTTTACGTCTCCTATTCGTAGATATCCTGATATGATGGTACACCGACTTTTACAGCATTATCTGGATAAGAAAAAGTCTGTAGACCGTATTCTTTATGAAGACAAATGTCAGCATTCATCTGAAATGGAGAAAAAAGCAGCCACTGCCGAAAGAGCTTCTATCAAGTATAAACAAGTAGAGTTTATGCAAGAATATGTAGGTAGAGCGATGGAAGGTGTAATCTCAGGTGTTACCGAATGGGGTATCTTTGTAGAGCTGGAAGAAACACGTTGTGAAGGATTGGTACGCCTCTCCAGTATGGGTGATGACTACTATTCTTATGACGAAGAAAAAATGGCTGTTGTAGGAGAAAGATACAAACAAGAATATCGCATCGGTGACCGTGTCAAAGTATTGGTAAAAGATACCAATATAGAGAAGAGAACCATTGACTTTGAAATGCTGTAGTTTTATTATTCATTGAAAGAATATTGATATCTTAGCGTATGTTTGAAATTGGTATTTCAGACATACGCTTACTGTTTAAAACACACTGATCAAAATGACAGAGACTAATATCATTCTTACTCATAACCAGATTATTCAAAAAATCCGCCGCATTGCCTTTGAGGTTTATGAACACAACTTTGATTCTGAAGAAATTGTCTTCGCTGGGATCGTCGGTACAGGATATAAGTTCGCTCAGTTGCTAGAGGAGCAATTCAGACAGGTGTCTGGAATGAAAACCAGCTTACTGAAAGTAACTATTGATAAAAAAGCACCTGTACAAACCTTTATTGAGCTGGATTGTGAACTGGATGCTTTAGAGAAAAAGGTAGTTATCCTGGTTGATGATGTACAAAATACCGGGCGTACCTTGGCTTATAGTCTAAAACCATTTATGAATGTGCGTTTACAAAAGCTACAAGTAGCCGTATTAGTAGATCGTAGCTACCGTAAGTTTCCAGTATCTCCGGACTTTATTGGATATGAATTATCCACTACCGTGAATGAACATATTGACGTTAATCTGGAGCAAGATAATGCCTATCAGGTAACTCTTACATAAAGTGGTGGGCTAGTATTTATAATTTTTTCCATAAATAATTAAATTTGCTCAAAACCACTTTATCATAACCTTCCCGTGGGCTTTAGAGTAAGGAAGGTTTTAAAAATTTTGAAACATCTTATTTTAAGTGGTTGGTGTAAATTTTCTTGCACTGATCGCTTACACTTATCACTATAGAATAATATGCTTGAGCAGGTAGATAAAATTGCAGAGGATATAGCGGCAGCAACCGTAGAGACCAAAGAAGAGTTGGATCAGTTCCGTCTTCAATACATCAGTAAAAAAGGAATCATTGGTGGCCTTTTTGCCAAAATGAAAGAGGTTGCTCCGGAGGAGCGTAAAGCTTTTGGGCAACACATCAACAAACTGAAAGATGCCGCTCAAGAGAAGTTCAGAACTCTACAAGAGGAACTAGAGAACAAGGCCATGCAAAATATCGAGCATGAAGACCTTACCCTTCCTGGTATTCCTAATGAATTGGGATCAATTCACCCGATTACAAAAGTAAGAGAGGAAATCGTTCGTATTTTCGAGCGTATCGGTTTCAACATCTCTGAAGGACCTGAAATTGAGGATGACTGGCACAACTTCTCAGCCCTTAACTTCCCTCCAAATCACCCTGCCCGTGAAATGCAAGATACGTTCTTTATCGAGAAAGATCCGGATATTGCTTTACGTACGCACACTTCTTCTGTACAGGTACGTGTGATGGAAAACCAAGAGCCTCCGATCCGTACCCTTTCTCCAGGAAGAGTATACCGTAACGAGACGATCTCGGCAAGAGCACACTGTATGTTCCACCAGATTGAAGGCTTATACATCAATGAGAACGTAAGTTTCAAAGACCTACAAGATACTTTGTACTACTTTGCAAAGGAGTTCTTTGGACAAGATACCAAGATTCGTTTACGTCCTTCTTACTTCCCATTTACTGAGCCAAGTGCAGAGTTGGACATTAGCTGTTCAGTATGTGGTGGTGACGGATGTAACATCTGTAAGTACACCGGATGGGTAGAAATTGGAGGTTGTGGTATGGTAGATCCTAACGTACTGAAAGCTTCTGGTATTGACCCTGAAAAATATACAGGATTTGCCTTCGGTATGGGGGTAGAGCGTATGGCTCTATTGAAATACGGTATCAATGACTTGCGTCTATTCACAGAAAACGACGTTCGATTCTTAAGACAGTTCTCTGCAATATAACTCTCCTATAACCTACTATACATGTGGTTTAAACTATTCAGAGAATACTAAAATATAAATCTCGCAAAGCCTTTGGTCTACAAAATAATAGCTAATCCTATTACTTGAAGACTACTGCTTTTGCGAGATTTTTTATAGATACATCATTCACTTAATTCCTCTGTTTGAGACAAGTTTCTATAGCATACATCATTCCTTCACTTTTTACCCCATAGCCTATGCAACTAATAGAAGTTACTGAGAAAAAGCATATCAAAGAGTTTCTAGAGTTTCCTGTACGACTATACAAGGAAGACCCTAACTATATCCGCCCATTAAACCAAGATGTAGAAGCTGTCTTTGACCCTAAAAAGAATAAACTCTTCAAACAAGGAGGCAAGGCTATACGCTGGATATTAAAAAATGATCAAGGAGAAACTATTGGCAGGGTAGCGGCCTATCACAATCCCAAAACAGCTTACAAAACCAAAGATCTCCCCACAGGAGGTATGGGCTTTTTTGATTGTATCAATGATCAAGAAGCCGCAAACATCCTCTTTAATGCCTGTAAAAGCTGGCTACAAGAATTTGATATGGAAGCGATGGATGGCCCCATCAACTTCGGTGACCGTGATCGTTGGTGGGGGTGCCTGAAGGAAGGATTTACAGAGCCAAACTATTGTATGCATTACAACTTTCCTTACTATAATGACTTGTATGAGGCCTATGGTTTCAAGACTTACTTCAAGCAATTTACCTATTTGCGTAGAGTCAAAGAGAAAGTAGATGATGAACTTATTCGCAAAGGCACCAGCGTATATACGGACCCGGATTATACCTTTATCCATGCCCGAAAAAAGGATCTGGAGAAGTTTGCTATAGACTTTGCGACGATTTACAATAAAGCCTGGAAAGGACACCCAGGAGTACCTAGTATCTCAGAAAAAGCTGCTAAGAAAATTTTTGGCAGCCTAAAAATGGTCATGGATGAAGAGCTGGCCTGGTTCGGTTACTATAAGGGGGAGCCTGTTGCTTTCTACCTACAGATTCCTGAGATGAACCAAATCGTCAAGAAAATAAAAAGTGGCAACCTGAACTTATGGAATAAACTTCGCATGTTCTGGTATATCAAAACCAGAGCAAGTCGTAAGATTTTCGGCCTGGTGTTCGGTGTCATCCCTGAGCACCAAAAGAAAGGTGTAGAATGCGCTATTGTCATGGCTTATTCTGATTTCATCGTACAAACGATTGGTAAAAAGCATAACCCTGATCCCAAATTATACTTCGATGGGTATCATTACAAATCACTCGAAATGAACTGGATCGGAGACTTCAACCCTAAGATGATGCGTACCGTAGAATTGATCGGCGGAGAAATTTGTAAGGTGCACCTTACCTATCGTAAACTCTTCGATGAAAATCGCCCATTTGAACGAATGAAAATCATACAATAGTTAACAATGAGCAGTGAACAGTGAACAGTGAACAGTAAAAATCGTCATAACTGTTCATTGTCTATTGTACACTGCTCACTGCTAATTGTTCACTGCCCACTGTCTATGTCTACTCTTCACTGAAAAAAATTATGAGTAATAAAGAAATCGCAGCAATTCTAAAAACCGCTGCTTCCCTAATGGAAATTCACGGAGCAAATCCTTTCAAAGTAAAGGCGTATGCTTCTGCCGTATTTAATGTTGAAAAAGCCGAACAGCCTCTGGAAGGTGCTTCCAAGGAAGAATTGCAAAAACTCGGCTTCTCCAAAAGTGTTGCAGAGAAAATTGCTCAGATCAATGAAGAGGGTACTTTTGAGGAGTTAAAAGCACTCACAGAAGAAACCCCTGCCGGAGTAATGGATATCCTACAGATCAAAGGAATAGGAGGGAAGAAGATTGGAATGTTATGGAAAGAACTGGGTATTGAAAGTCTTCAAGCACTGGAAGAAGCTTGTCGGGCAAATAAAATACAAGCATTGAAAGGTTTTGGAGCCAAAACAGAACAGGCTATTCTGGATCAAATCCAATTCCTGAAAAAAAATGAGAGCAAGCTACATTTTTCAGATGCAAAAAATATCAGTGACACTTTAGTACAACACTTGGAGGAAAAAGGATTCAATATTTCCCCGACAGGACAGGTTCGAAGACAACTGGAAGTTATCGACAAAATGGAATGGGTATTAGGCTATTCTGATTTACCAAAGGTAAAAGAAGTACTCAAGGACATTCCTGACTTTGATTACGATGAAAAAGCTTCTGGTCCCTTGAACTGGAGAGGTGTCTTAACGGAACAACAACTTCCTATAGAATTCTACCTTTGTAAAGACGATGCCTTTGCGCAAACCTTACTGCTTACCTCTTCTGCTGGTATGCACTTAACCTTAAGTAATAAGGATGGTAAAACACTATCGGAGTTCAGTCGTAAGACAGTATTGGCAACGGAAGAGGAATACTATAAAGCGATGGAGCTTCCTTATTTTGAAGCTCCTTTGAGAGAAGGACTATTCGAAAGCGAATGGATAGAAAAAGGTGTCCCTCAGCTTGTACAAATGGAAGATTTAAAAGGAATTTTACACAATCACACGACCTATTCCGATGGTAAGCATACTCTTAGAGAGATGGCGGAGCACTGTAAGGCTTTAGGCTATCAATACCTAGGAATTACCGACCACTCCAAATCTGCTTTTTATGCTAATGGACTATCAGAAGAGAGAATATTAGAGCAACACCAGGAGATTGATGCCCTTAATCAAGAAATGAAAGACTTTACCATCTTCAAGGGTATTGAATCTGATATTTTGAATGATGGACAACTGGATTATAGCGATGAGGTATTGGCTTCCTTTGACTTTGTAATCGCCTCGGTACATTCCAACCTGAAAATGGACCAAAAGAAAGCGACCGAGCGTATTCTCAAAGCAGTAATCAACCCTTACACAACCATGTTAGGGCATCCTACCGGGAGACTTTTATTAAAAAGAGAAGGGTATCCTATAGACCATAAAGCGATTATTGATGCTTGTGCCACTCACAACGTAATCATTGAGATCAATGCGAATCCATGGCGACTAGACTTGGACTGGAGATGGGTAAAATACGCCTTGGACCAAGGAGTCAAAATCAGTATCAACCCTGATGCCCACAAGATGGAAGGATACGATGATATGCAGTATGGATTGTATGTAGGGCAAAAGGCTGGCCTCACTAAAGAGATGACTTTTAATGCGATGAATGCTATAGAAGTAAATACCTTTTTTGAAGATCGAAAAAAGAACATTAAATAATGACTTCTCAAAAAGCGATCGTCAATAAAGAATATCTACTTAAAAAATTTCCGGGTAAAGGAGGGTGGACCTACGCCGAAATTCCTGAAATCTCCCAAGATAAAAGTAATCCTTTTGGATGGGTAAGAGTCCGAGGATTTATTGATGATTATGAACTAAAGCAATATAAGCTCATGCCTATGGGAGAAGGAAAACTCTTTTTGCCTGTGAAAGCTGCTATCAGAAAGAATATCAAAAAAGAAGCGGGGGATATCGTTAGTATTCAACTCTTTTTGGATGAAACCCCGTTTCTACTACCTGAAGAAATTAAGGAGTGCTTATTAAACGAGCCTCCTTCAATTTATGAAACCTTTCTATCTTTTACGGAAGGCGAGCAAAAAGCCTATATTGATTGGATTTACGATGCTAAAATGGAGGATACCAAGGTCTCCCGTATTGTAGAAATGATCAACCGGTTAGAGAAGGGACTCAAATATTATGATAAATAAAGGTAAAAAGTAAGAGGTATAAGGTAAAAATGAGACCTTACTACATGACAAACTATTGAATTAATAATCTACTTTTATATATCTCAACTAATTTTATTTTTTTATATGAAAAAGCTCATTACACTATTTTTTGTACTTTTTGCTTTCAGTACTGTATCCAATGCCCAGTATTCTGTTTGGAAACACCAATACAACGCTGCTGAATATATTCCACAATATGGAGATCGTTATGATCCTACTATTGCAGGAGTTGCATCCTTTTTAGCACCTGGTTTAGGGCAGATTGTTGCTGGAGAAACAGGAAGGGGACTGGGATTCTTTGGTGGATTTGTAGGTTCCTACGTCGTTATGAGTGTAGGTGCTGTACAGTTGGTCGAAAGCGTTGATGAGTATGGGAATACTGATGGTTCTGGTGCTGGACTAATGCTTTTAGGACTTGCCGGAGCAGCGACTACTTATATTTGGTCTATTTTTGATGCAGTAAAAGTCGCTAAAATCAATAACATGGCACTAAGGGATAAATATAAGACAGGTCAGATCAATGTGACAATAAATCCTTATGTCGGCTTAAATCAACCAACTTACCGAGAGGGAGTTCCTTTGGGAGCTACTTTAGGCATTCGTTTCTAAAAAATAAGAGCGACTGTAAAAGTCGCTCTTATTTTTTTATACTTATTTTCAATAGGCCGGCGACCACAAGAGTCGCCCTTACTTTTTACTTTTACCGCTAATCTGCGAGCGACCACGAGAGTCGCCCTTACCACTCTTCATTATCAGCATAAAGAAGAAAGTCAGAAACATTCCTGCAATAAAAAATCGTATCGATTGGTCATAAGACAAATACATGGCATCCATTGTACGAATAGCTTCCTTTTGGTCTTCAAAAGCAATCATATTTTCCTGAAATTGCTCTTCTTCCAATTGTCCACTGTCTTTGGCTTCTTTCATTGCCCTCTCAGAAGAGGCTATCAATTCTAAGGATTGCTCCCTGTGTATTCCAATTACTTTTTGCTCCTGATCCAATACTCCTGTCCATACAAACAGTAATAATCCTAAGAACACAGTGCCCACAGTGTTCAGAATCATCCCGAAAAGAATCGCAACTTGTGGACGAAGAACTCCTGCATTCTGTCGATCTCGGAAATACCACATCCCTACAGCAATACACATCCCATAGAAACCGAGATACATCATTTGGTATCTGCCAAAAGGGTTATTTCCCAATACATTTAGCGTAAACATGTATAGGAAACAGACCAAAGCTGACAATAAGCCAAATAAAACGGCCGTCTTTAATAAATACTTTCTCATAATATACTAGTTTAAAAAGTGCTGTCGAGATTACTCCACATTCAATACAACACTCCCTTTATTGATGATACCTACAGGTTTCCCTTTCAATGTTTTTCCAACAAAAGCTGTGTTGTCAGAATAAGACTTAATATCCTCTCTAGTGACCGTCCACTCTTCCTCCTCTGAGAAAATGGTTAGAATAGCTTCCGCTCCTTCTTCGATAGAAGTAGCTTCTTGTTTCAATATACCTCTAGGACCTGTTGTTAGCTTTTCAATCACTGTAGCAGTACTTACCTCCTCTGGCTTTCTACTCATAATCGCTGCAAAAGCCGTTTCTAAACCTAACATTCCAAAGTCAGCTAAATCAAACTCCAGATTCTTTGACTCTTCGTCTTGAGGTACGTGATTGGAAGAAATAGCATCAATCACTCCTTCCTGAATTCCTTCCCATAATCTTTGTCGGTCAGTCTGCCCTCTAAAAGGAGGTTTTACCTTCAGGTTTGTATCAAAAGATGCCAAATCTTCATCTGTAAAGAAAAGATGCGCGGCACTTACATCACAAGTTACCTGCAGTCCTTCAGCCTTAGCTTCTTTAATTAAGTCTACCGATTTTGCTGATGAAATATTTGTCAAATGCAACCTTCCACCCGTGTAAGCCAGAATCGCCAACGATCGCTGAACGGCAATCTCTTCAGCCAATGTTGGAATACCTCTCGTTCCCATTAAGGTACTGCTAATTCCTTCATTCATATGACCATTTTCAGTCATCGTTTGCTCTTCCGGTTGATCGATAATACAACCATCAAACCCTTGTGCGTATAGTAAGGCTCTTTTCAATACGCCCATATGCCAATTTGAATTGACTCCATCCGTAAATGCTACAGCTCCAGCATGGTGTAGATCCGTCATCTCCGTCATTTCTTCCCCTTTACAATCCTTGGTCAAAGCGGCCAAAACATGGAAATCTACAGGTAAGAAACGAGACATATCCTTGACGTACACTACCGACTCCTTGGTTTGCAAAGCTGGCTTGGTATTCGGTAAGACAGCTATATCCGTGAATCCTCCTGCCACTGCAGACGCACTGATCGAAGCAATTGTATCTTTATGTTCAAAACCTGGGTCCGTTAGTTTTGTTCTTAGGTCAAACCATCCTTCAGATACCGATAAGTGGCTAGCCTCTATACTATGCTCTGCCGCTACTTCTTCTTGTGTAATGGCTGCAATCACTCCATCCTTAATCAGTAAGTTTACATGTTGCCCATTAAAAGAAGACGATGGGCTCACTACTTTTATTCCTTTGAATAATATTTCATTCATGGCTGTGCGGTATGGTTATTTTTTAAAGAACATTCATTCGTACAAAAGTAATGGAGTAGGGGGAGTTATCAAAAGACTAACCCACTGTATTCATTCATCTATTCAATAATAATCGTACAAAAAAAAACAGGTCTTAGACCTGTTTAAATAAACGATAAATAGTAATATCTCCTTCCCGTTCTACCTGTATATGATCCATAATTTTCTTTACTAGAATCAGTCCCATACCGCCATTCTGACGATTGGATACTACTTCATTGATAGGGGGGGCATTATAGGAGGATATGTCAAAACGATCTCCTCTATCTTTAATCTCTATCAGTATGCCAGCCTTCTCTTTATCAGTGCTCACTTTCACCTCAATAGCATCCTGCTCATTACAATGACTCGAATGTATAATACGGTTTGCGCATACCTCGTCTACCGCAAGGACAATCAAGCTCACCAATTCTGTAGGAAGTTGTTGTTGCTTCTTCAAAGTGTTGGTCACAAACCTTCTCAATAATCCAAGGTTGGCAACATTACACTTTACCTTTTTACTATATATCTTAGGATGTACTTTTTGCCTCATACTCATCGGATACAATTTTTAGTAGCTGATCCAATCCTAATATTTCAAAAACGGTGCTTACACTATCTTTTAAACCAAAGAGCACTAAAGAAGTTCCTTGTTGCTCCATCTCCTCTATACGGGATGTAAAAAGACCTATACCTGGAGAAGAAATATAATCCAAAGAAGAGCAATCAATAAGGATAGCAGTAAACTGCCCCTCAATACTTTCTTGTAAAACATTATCCAACTCCAATGCTGAGCTGGCATCCAGTTCTCCTGAGAGACGGATAATCTGTTTGTCTCCTTGCTCTTCTACAGTAATCTTTATATTGGACATATACGTAATTGATTAATGGTTAGTTACAATATTTTGGATGAAGGAAAATAATCTTCCAATATAATATTTACAACAACCCCTATTCCTTTTAATGGTATGTCGAGGTACCTACGTGGAGGGCGACCACATGGATCGCCCCTACCTTTTACCTTTTACCTCAAAAACGAATAATAATCAATGTAAAATCATCCGTTAACTTCTGGTCTCCCGAGAAATGTCTTACTTCCTCCAATAGGCCTTCTGCCATCTCTTTAACCGGTAGTGTATAATGAGATTGAATATATTCACGAAGCCTATCATAGCCAAACAACTCCTTATCTTGCCGTCTCGCTTCCACAATACCATCTGTATAAAGAACAATCAAGTCACCTGAATAATAGGGTATACTCTCCGTACTAATATATTTTTGGAAAGAATCATTACGAATGATACCTAATCCTAATCCTTTTTGCTGAAGGTAAAACGCTCGTTGCTCTTCTTTAGAAAAGTACAATGTTGGGCAATGTCCTGCTCTCACTTGTTCCAACTGCCTTTGTTCCGTATCTATTTCCATATAGGTAGCTGTAACAAAAGCTTTTTTCTCTAAACAGTTTTTTAAGGCTTTATTCGCATATGTCATCACTTCCATAGGTGACAGCTCCATATTCATTAAAGACTGAAATATCCCTTTTAGCTGTGCCATATGAAAAGAGGCCTGTATCCCTTTTCCGGCAACATCAGCAATCATAATGGAGAACTTATTCCCTTCCTGTTGATGGGAATCATAATAATCTCCTCCTACTTCTATGGCCGGTTCAGAAATCGCCGCAATTTCCAAAGATTGCTCAATAGCCCATCGCTTAGGCATTAGGCGTTCCTGCACTTTCCGGGCGATCTCCAACTGCTGTTTCCACACCTCACTCTCTACAGTCAAAGACATCAGTTCAAGGTTTGATATGGCTATCCCTGCCTGATTTACATAAGTGAGGACACTCTTTTCCATCATCTTATCATAGGCATTGTGTAGACTGCTCAAAAGTACCAGATGCTCTTCTCTTCCTGATATTCTAACAATTAAGATCGAGTAATATTTCATCTTTCGACCTCTACCAAAGTAGGGATTATAATGTACCCTTCTAGCAGTACTTGTTTCCTTAATGATCGTATTATACTTCATCATGAAGTGTACAGCCTCTTCCTTTGTAATTCCATCGACAATCAAGGGTTGTTCTTCTCTTTGTATCCATCCCAATTGAGAATTTGTGATACTTCCGGCTGCTTGCAATAACACCTTGTAGATCTCATACTCATTTTTTCCTTGTTTGATCGTACTACTTAGTTCCTGAAAGATGGATATCTCCTGTAGTTTTTTATCAAATTCCGATGAAGTCGGTAGATTAAAAATCACAAATAAACCTGCGACAACGCCATAGATAAATGTAAAAGTAAACAAGGCTATTATGAATATGCTTTGGAGTAACCCTTCTACTCCATATAAATTCATTGACAAGTAGTTGTCTATAGTTGTAAAAAAGTAAATCAGAGAAATCAGAATAAAGAACAGTTGCAGTAAAGTGGCTAGCTTTTGATTGAAATTTAACAATGGTATCCACTTTACATTAATGCTTAAAGACAATATCCATATGGCTAAAAACACGTACCCAAAATGAAACGATAAACTAGGCTTTGTATCACTGAAAAAATGAGATGCTAAAAATATCGCTATCAATACCTCAAAGCAAATCCAACTATATTGCACAAAACGTCCTTTTCCATATAGTATGAGTCGCTTCCAAGCCACAAACACCGTAACCAGATAGACAATCATGGCCCCGTATTCTACATAAAAAAAACTTCCATACCAGAAAGGATGAACACTCCAACGCGCTTCTTCAAAAAAATACATGAAGAAGTTGACCATCACCGATAGGAAAGCCGTAATAAAAGCGACCACAAATAGTGTCCAAAAAATATGAGAAAAGTCCAACTCTTTTTTCTTCAGCTCAATAGAACTAAAAATATATATCCCAGCTACAAAAAGGAATAAGCACACCCCTTTGAAGTAAGCTGGTAGAGGTGCTAAAGTAGGTGTCACAAAATCAGCATACTGCTCACGCAAACCTATTCCCAATAATAAAATCCATCCTATAGCAGCCATGACTATAGATACCTTTCTAACAGCTCCCACTGATATAGCCTCCGTATCCAAAAATATGCGCTCCCTCATGTATCTAATCAACTCTTTTATAGATTGTTACTGATAATGTATTGAATCTACTGATTAATCTATTAAAAAATCATAATAGTAATATTTTATTATTTCATTCATTGAGAGTCTCAAAAAATTAAAATATCTTGTCATACTTGTAATTCATCGGGATAAGAGGAAACCATTCGACTACAATCAGTATCATTCTTTTGGGCGAAAAATTTTCGTCTTACTAAAGCATCTCTCATAAGCAGATTTGAGACAACACAACACATGACCTCCCCCAACCCGATATTTTTTTATAACGCTACTAAATACGTTGGCATTGAAGCACGCGATTATCAATAAACATATATACCATTTGTTATGGATAGGGCTATGTTTAGGTCTATTCTCAACAAATGCTTATGCTCAGAATGACTCGACCATTTATGAGAACTATATTTCCGAAAGCGATATAGACAGTGCCAACTATGTCATTATTCAAGACATTATCCTGGAAGGGAATAAAATAACTAAAGAACGTATCATCACGAGGGAGTTAGATATCAAGGCAGGAGATAGTCTATCCTTGTCTCAATTGGAAGAAGTCTTTAGTTCAGAAAAAAATAAGCTTATCAACACTAATCTATTCGAGACAGTTAATATCACTTACAGTATCGAAAAATCCACCTATATCATCATTACTATCACAATGAAAGAACGATGGTATACCTGGCCTATCCCTATTTTTGAATTAGCCGATCGCAGTTTATCAGAATGGATTAATAACCGTGGAGCAGACTTCAGTCGTGTGCGGTATGGTATTCACTTCAAGAGAGACAACTTTAGGGGAGTCAAAGAAACCTTGGACTTATTAATTAGAGGAGGTTTTTCCACATTGGTTTCCCTCAAATACAATATCCCTTTTGTTGATAAGCAACAGAAAACCAGTTTAAGCTTTGCAGTCAGCTACTCTGATACTAAAAACTTAGCTTATGGATCTGTCAATAATAAATTTGTTGAAGTTAATCTAGAGGATGAAATCGTTGCTAAAAAATTTGCCTTTAGTACCTCTATGGGCAAGCGCATTGGATTTTACGATTATCATGGCATAGGTGGGGGATTTTACTATACCCAAATCGCTGATACAGTGGTTACATTAAACCCTGAATATCTTTTGGGGGGAAGACACGACCAACAATATTTCAGTCTCTATTATACTTATGTTAAGGATATGAGAGATATCAGAGCTTATCCTTTAGATGGCTATTATTTGAGAGGTAACTTCATCAAATATGGTCTTGGCATTTTTGACGATCTAAATAGCTTTATGATTAGTGCTGACTATTTCAAATATACACCAATAGGAAAAGGTTTTTTTCACGAAATCGGTATGGTAGGAATGCTCTCTTATCCAGCCTTACAACCTTATGCACTCTCCAGAGCCTTGGGCTATGGAACAAAAACTATTAGAGGATATGACAATTATGTAGTCGAAGGACAGCATTTAGGAATTATGAAAAATACGGTGAGGTTTCGTTTACTCGATCGGGAATTCGAGCTAGCCAATACGAAGTATTTCAGTAAAATTCCTTTAGGGATATATATCAAGGGATTCGGAGATATGGGGTACATACATTCTTCCGTAGTGGAGGAACAAAATCAACGTCTCACCAATGATCTTCTGATTGGGTGGGGAGCTGGAATAGATGTGATCACTTTTTACAATAGTTCACTAAAACTCAATTACTCCTTCAATAAACATGACCAGATAGGAAGGTTCTATATTTCTATTGCTTCTTCTATCTAATGCCCGATCAAAAAACAAGAGAAGGCTAACAAGACTATTCCTTACAGGTCATACAGAAAGAAAGGATAAGAAAGCTCAATACCTTTCTTATCCCATATTGCACTGACAGTTTTCCAGACAGCTCAATATTTTTGTTACATCTTTTTCCTTCAAAGAATAAAAAATATTCTTTCCTTCTCTTTTGGAAGATAAGATACCCTTTAGACGCATATTTGATAAATGGTGGGATGTCAATGATTGCTCACAATCCAATATAGAGCATATTTCTCCTACAGACATTTTCTCATGAGCTCCCAAAATCTCTATAATTCTCAAGCGCATAGGGTGAGCAATTGTTTTAAGAATAAACGCTGCCTTTTCTATTTTCTCTGACTCCAATACCATATTTTCCATCTTGCTTTATTTTAATAATTCCTTTGGGGAACTTCTGTTGGGTAGAACTACATTACGAATAACGTAATTTTGCACAAAAACATTTCAATAAAAGAACATATATTCATATATATTAAAATACATGAATAATACTTCTTTCATTATTCTGTTTCGTATTTTACTTTAACTCCATGATAGTACTCCTGCACCTCATAATCTTTTCTTAGGGGATAACCTTCCCAGTCGGCCGGCAAAAGGATACGACGCATATCAGGATGTCCTTCAAAATTAATTCCAAGAAGGTCATACGTTTCTCTCTCCAACCAATTAGCAGCTTTCCAGATTCCAGTAAGGGATGGCACTTCAGCTAATCCTTCCTGAGGTCTATCCAACATTACCTTTAACCTTAAACTTATTCCATAAGGTATAGAATATAGCTCGTACAAGACCTCCATACTTTCTTTGTCAGGACCATTATCAATTCCTGTCACACAAGAAAGCATATCAAAATAAAGTTGCTCATGTTCGTGTAACAATCGTGCTACAGACAATAAGTGATCTTTGGGAACGAGAAGTGCCGATTGTATTCCCTCTTCCACGACCGTTTCTACAGAAAGCTCTTGCTGTATAATATTTTGTATTTCTATGGTTGTCATTGCTTAATGCTAAAAATCACTACTTATTATAGTACTATACATCCAGTAAAGCCTCTACCGCCTTTGGAGCCATAAGGGTTTCTCCTTTAATTTTTTCCTGTAATTTAATAATTCCTCCTATTAATGCCTCTGGACGAGGAGGACACCCTGGAACATAAACATCTACTGGAATAATACGATCTACACCTTTTACCACATGGTACCCATGCTCCCAATATGGCCCTCCACAGTTAGAGCAACTTCCCATGGAAATCACATAACGAGGCTCTGACATCTGCTCATACAAACGACGCACACGGTCTGCCATTTTGAAGGTTACTGTTCCTGAGATAATGATCACATCAGACTGTCTCGGAGATGCCCTTGGAAATACTCCTATACGGTCAAGGTCATATCCTGTTGCCATACTACCCATCATCTCAATGGCACAGCATGCCAAACCAAATCCCATAGGCCATAAGGAGGACAATCTTGCCCAGTTAATCAAATCATCAACGGTTGTTACCACCATGCCTCCGTGGCTGAACTTTTGATCCAGTAACCCTCCCATTTTGCTACTTGTTAGAATAATGTTAAAAACAAAAAGACTATCTCATGACTTCATTAAAAATAATGATCATTCAAGCATATACTATTTGTATATGTTTAAGGAGAAAGGATAAAGAAATGAATACCTTATACATAAGTATTTTTCCTTTATCCTTCCTCCTTTATCCTTTTGGAGAATGATATCAGTTATGAGATATATCTCATTATATGAATAAGTTTTATTATGAAACGACTAAGTGATTTAAAGGTTTCCCTTTATTTCCTCTAGCATTTCTTTTCCTCCGTCTTCCAGTACCATTTTAGCCACAGTTCTTCCTAACTCCTCTGCTTGTTCCTTTGAGCCTTTCTGCTCATAACGGATTACTCTACTACCATCCAATGCTGTCAATCCACCTGTTATGGTAATCTCATCTCCATCTAGATTTGCTAAAGCAAATGCAGGAATACTACATCCTCCTTGCAATTCCTTCAAGAAACCTCTCTCCGCGAGTAAACGATATTCTGTTGGACCGTGATTCAAGGCTTTACGAATAACCTTTTCAACCTCGGCATCCATATTGACGCTCGCCTCAATCGCTACAGACCCTTGTCCAGCAGCTGGAGTAAATTCATCTAAAGGAAAATGATGTACAATTTTATCATCATACTCCATACGATGCACCCCTGCATAAGCCAAAACCAATCCATCACCTAGGCCAGCCTCTAACTTAGCCATGCGTGTCTGAAGGTTTCCTCGAACATCTACTGTTTTAATATTAGGATAATAATGCTTGAGCATAGCCACTCTTCTCACCGAAGAAGTCGCCAATACTAAAGAGGTTTCCTTATCTATCTTAAGGTCGGGGTTGGTACTAACGACCACATCATTAACAGTTTCTCTTTCTGTAAAGGCAATCAGTTTAAATTCATCTCCCAAGGAAGCCTGCATATCCTTTGCACTATGTACAGCAATATCCACCTCTCCCTTACGTAACTGTTCCTCTAGTTCTTCTGTAAATACGCCTTTACTACCAATTTTTGATAAAGCCTTGTTCAGGATTTTGTCTCCTTTGGTCTCTATGATAACCTGTTCGGTTTTCAAACCATGTGCTTCCAGTAGCTCCGCCACGTAATCTGCTTGCCACAGCGCCAATTTGCTTCCTCTTGTGGCGATTCGTATCGTTTTATCCAAGACTTTCTGTGATTTAGACTATAAATATTTGCTGAGTATATCCCAGTAACTTACATAAGTAATCAATTGATAACAAATATCTCAATTCAGCGAAAGGTTTACAACCATCATTTAAATATATTTATAGTCGAATAAGCAAGTATATTGTTATGATTTTTCAAGGATGTTATATTTGCTTATCCGTATTGTCAATATAAAGAAAACGAAAAATGAAACTAAAGCATTTTAACTTAACAATAGGAACCCAAATCATGAAGGCATTTAGTGAAGAACCCAGATCACGGATCATGCACTTGCTGTATAAAAATCAGGAAATGTGTATTTCCGATATTGAGCTCGTGCTGGATTTTACACAAACCAAAACCTCCAGACATCTTATCTACCTAAAAAACTCAGGATTGGTATCCTCTAAAAAAGTAGATCAATGGACATTTTACTCTATTAAGGAAGAATTATTGGGCTTTGTAGAAACCATCTACAAATATATGGAACGCGACCTACAACTATTGAGTGATCAAGAAACCTACGAAACACTTTACAGCAACAGAGAACTTGCCATCAATAAAATTGAAGCGAGAAAGTGGCGTAAAGACTATATTTAAGATTAGTTCCATTATTAACACAAAAATACAACTTTCTGATTTACAGAAAAATATAACTACATATATTTATATTTATCATCTATGAAGAAGCTAACCACTGAAGAACTCAACCGTATCAGTCCAGAAGAGTTTAAAGAGAAAAGTAAGCACCCTGTCGTTATTGTCTTGGATAACATCAGAAGTCTTAACAATGTAGGATCAGCATTTAGGACTGCTGATGCCTTTATGGTTGACAAATTATATCTGTGTGGTATCACAGGAACACCTCCACATCGAGATATTCAAAAAACGGCACTTGGAGCACAAGAGACAGTAGAGTGGAAACATTATCCTTCGACATTGGAAGCCTTAGAGGAACTTAAAAAAGAAGGATATAAATTAATAGCAGTGGAGCAAACATCTGGAAGCACTATGCTACAGGACTTTCAATGTGACAAGGAGGAGAAAATTGCCCTCGTATTTGGTAACGAGGCATTTGGCGTAGATGATCAGGTTATTGAAGCTGTGGATATGGCACTCGAAATTCCACAATTTGGGACAAAGCATTCCCTAAATATTTCTGTGACTATTGGTATTGTATTGTGGCAGTATCTACAAGGGGTCTTGTAATATTTATCACAACCACTCCATAAAATATGATGAAAGAAAAACATGAGTCATCCCATATTAACATTTAAGGGGTGATTCATGTTTTTTTGTTTAAAAAGTGCCTTTATATTTTTAAAAACGGCCTTGATTTTTTTGCTTCGTTTTTTCATCAAGGAAAAAATGAAGAAGCTCATAAAGGGCTTGTGAGGTAGCTGTAAAGTGATGAATTCTCAGGAAACTAAGTCATACTCATGTTCCAAAATACTTATCTCTGCCACTCTACGGTATTCATCATCTCCATCATATCCTGTTTGATAAACTCAACCACAGGCTTGAGCGAATCTCCCTCTACCGTAAAAGGAAAGTATAGTGCTGCTCTAAAAAAGTGATTGGCAGAATCTGTCACATAAAATTGAAAAGGGCTAGGAACTTCTCCCTCCAAAATAAACATCATACCTATATTCCCACTCTTTGTCTTTAAGCGATATTCTTGTATTCCTTCGGCTCTGACCTGATGTTTATAGGTAAGTACATTAGAAGTGTTTGAGAAGGATACTAAAGAATCAAAATTAGGAATAGGCTTATAGGATATGTCAATGGTAGCTTCCCAGTCTGGGTAGTATAGCTCCATCCAATAAGGCTCTGTATATTGCCCTGTATCAGGTTTTGCTTGAGCGTACTGCGAATACTTAAAGGTGTAAGGGTAATCAGTAAATTCTCTAGTTTCCTCTAATTTCTGATAAGAGGCTTGAGGAAGTTCGACTCTTGGATAACCTCTCTCTTTAGGAAAAAAAGGATCTTCATTTTTTTGACAAGCTCCAATGAGCAAAGCAATACTAATAACAAGCAATATATTTCTCATAGTCTATAAAAAAGCATAGAGGTTTCCCATCGTTCTGTGAAAAGTGAAAATCCTTCAAAATATACTTTGCCAAGTTGAAAGAAAAAGGATGAAGAAGAAATACTGCTATATTATAATCCTACATCCTTTCCCTTTTATCCGCTTGAAAATTTCACCTAACAGTTATGAGATAACCTCTATGCTGTAATTCAAATGAAAAAACGAGTAATTTATATCGTATGATTAAGCACGATCTCCGTCCACTGTATTCCAATCAAATACAACTTCTACACGCTTAATCCTTTTTCTATCTACTGCCTTCACTTTAAAGAGCATTCCCTCTAAGGTAACTTGTTCGTTAGCATTAGGCATTTTACGAAAAAGCTCTAATAACAAGCCTCCCAAGGACTCACTTTCACCACTTAATTGATCAATCAATGCCGGATTAGCTTCTGTGATCTTACAAAAATCATTTAAGGATGTTTTTCCATCAAAGATAAACGTATGTTCATTCAGTTGTTTATAACCTAGTTCCTCTTTGATATCAAACTCATCATTAATTTCTCCTACAATTTCTTCAATAATATCTTCCAGTGTAATCAATCCTGTAGTCCCTCCATACTCATCCACAATAATAGCTATATGTACGCGCTTATTCTGAAAGTCTCTTAACAATTCATCGATCTTCTTATTTTCAGGAACAAAGAACGTGTCTTCACGTACCTTATCTTGCCACTGAAAAGTCTCCTGTTCTTCAATATGAGGTAACAGGTCCTTGATATAAAGAATACCGACAATATTATCAATCGATTCTGTGTAGACAGGGATTCTCGAAAAACCACTTTTGTTGATACGATCCATCACCTGATGAAAGTCCATAGAAGTATCTACAGCTTCTATATCCATACGGGACTGCATAATTTGTCTTACAGTCGTAGAACCAAAGTTGACAATCCCTTTAAGGATATCTTCAGCATTAATGGTCTCTTCGGCTGCCGTAACAATCTCTACGGCATCATTCAGTTCATTAACTGATACCTCTATTCCTTTCTTCTTTAAACGTTTCTCTACGAAATCTCCCATGTGCGTTAACGCAAAAGCAAAAGGCGATAAGAAAGAAACAGAAAATGAAAGCAGGCCGGACACTTGTTTAGCAAATGATAGATTGCGATGAGAAGCATATACCTTAGGAACGATCTCTCCAAAAAATACTACGGCTGCTGTGACTACCACAGTCAGAATAAAAAATAAAATAGGGTCGTCTTTCTCCATATTCATGGAAGCCGCCATTTTCCAGGAGGCATAAGTAGAAAGTGTGACAATCCCTACATTGACCAGATTGTTCAAGATAAGTACAGTCGCTAAAAGTTTCTTAGGTTTTTCAAGCAAATGAAACACCTTTAGCTCTGTAGGATCTTCGCTATTTTTAAAAGTCTTGATTTGCTCTGCTGTTAATGAAAAGTAGGCTACCTCTGATCCAGAGATAATCCCAGAAAACAATAACAGAACGAGTGTCATCAGTATGGTTGTGTATGGCAATTCAGCCATTAAAGAAGTCAACAAGATCCACTGTTGACTCGGATCACCATCAATTGTTTCAGCCAAGGTTTTGTGAAATTTGATTCAACATAAGAACCAGAAAGGGCTAACTTTCTGGTTCCAAATTATTAATTAGAACGGTAGATCGTCATCTGCCTCATCTTCAGAAGCATCTACGGATACCGTTTGTTTATTCTCTACAGTAGAGGAAGCTGGAGGTACAGGCTTTGTCGCCGGAGTACTCGTATTTGCTGCCGATGATGCTGCCGGAGCTGAAGCTCCACTCATAAAATCAGTATTTCCTCCTGATGCTGCATCACTTCTGCTATCCAGCATATTCATATCACGAGCCACTATCTCAGTGATATAACGTGTTACTCCATCTTTTTCATAAGAGCGGGTAGTAAGTTTTCCTTCAATATATACCTTACTTCCTTTTCTAAGGTATTGTTCCGCTACAGATGCCAATCCTCTCCATAACACAATATTGTGCCATTCCGTTTGTGACTGTCGTTGTCCCTCGCGGTCAGTGTAGTTTTCTGTAGTTGCCATCGTAAAGGTGGCTACCTTTACGCCTGTATCCAAGGTTCTTACCTCTGGGTCTTTTCCTAGGTTTCCAATCAGGATTACTTTATTTACTCCGTTTGCCATAATATTTTATAATTTCTTGATGGTTGAATATGTTAAAGGAGATACCCAGAAATATCCTTTTTTTTCTTCATTATTTCTAATCTAATGAACGTAAAAAAAAATAACAAGTATCTCAATAAACGTAATCATCCAAATAGTTTTCAATAAGAATTGGTTTTGGGACGTCCTGTACCTCTTCAATGGTTAAATTCCTTAGGCCCAGGGTAGTGAGCAAACTTTTTAGGAATTTTTTTTCAGAAACTTCTACCAAAACAAATTGTACCTCCAGCTTTTGGTGAGAAAGAATATGTTTGTATGCTTTTGAATAGCTAATCACTGCTGGAGTTTCTTCCATTACTGAACGGATTTCCTTCCCCTTATCATACGCTGAAAGCAATTCCGCAAAAGTAATGAATTTTTCATCCTCAATAAGGAAAAACTCAAACAGTCCCTGCCATATATCTTTTCCTGTTCTCTGCTGCATCAAAACAGTACCCTCACCTTTAAAAACAAAATAATTAAAAACTCTGCGCCTTGTTTTTACTTTTTTTGTCTTTACGGGAAGCTTATCAACCATTTCATGTTGATAAGCCTCACAAACGGTTACAAAAGGACATGTCGTACAAGCTGGCTTTTTTGGGGTACAATGCATTGCTCCGAATTCCATCAATGCTTGATTAAATAAATCCGGAAGATCATGCGGAATCAGTTCATTGGCTAATTCCTGAAAATATCGTTGTCCTCTTCCAGAAGCAATGTCCTCTGATACTCCAAATACACGCGACAAGACCCTATAGACATTGCCATCCACAGATGCTACTGCCTCCTGATATGCAAAAGAAGCTATTGCAGCAGCTGTATACTTTCCAACACCTTTCAATTTTAAAAGTTCTTTATAGGACGTTGGAAACGTACCATTCAGTTCTTCGGCAATATACTTGGCCGTTGCATGTAGATTTCTAGCTCTGGAATAATACCCCAGCCCTTGCCACAGACGCAAAACTTCCTCTTCGGCTGCATTTGCCAAATCAAATACGGTAGGGTAGGTACTCACAAAGTTCTGATAATAAGGTAACCCTTGCTGTACCCTGGTTTGTTGTAGTATAATTTCCGATAGCCATATCTTATAGGGATCCTTAGTCTCCCTCCAAGGTAAATCCCGTTTATGTGCTCGGTACCACGTTATCAATTCACGTGCAAACCCTGTCTCCTGTATCTTCATAGTTTCTTATACAATCCGCTTCAATAAATACCTACACCCCCAATACAAAAATATACATAAAGGCAGCATAATAACTCCCCAGGCAAACATAGCTCCTAACAATACCTCCCAAACCAAAAACAGACTACCCCACAAATCATCCGATAGTAGTGTAAGCATTTCTTCTGGAGTATATGCAAAATCTGTACCTCCCAGCAAAAAAATTCCTGCCTGAAAAAAAGGAATAATCAATAGCAACTGTACAGGATATACCAAATAATTGGATAGCTGTATCGCTACTTGATTGAGACGCATAAAATAAGCCATCACTACACAAAGTACTGTTGATGTCCCAATAATGGGAAAGACTCCAAAAGCCGCCCCTACAGAAAGGGATAAGGCCAAAGTGTGAGGACTTATACCTTGACGTAACAACCCTATTAATGGTTGTGTAACTTTACGTTCCCAGAAAGATGGTTTTTTCTCTGATGATTGCTCTTCCAAGTTTAATAATCGTTGAATTGTTGAACTGAGTCTCGTTCCATTACATGGTGCGTCGAATCAAGTTTGATTTGTTTACTGATTTCAATCAGAAGAGATTAACAATCTAACTCCTTCTTCATTCTCTCTTAAAAAAGTCCTTTCCAATTAGAAATTTGCTGTACAAACTGCAAAGCGACTGTTGGCTCCAGAAAAAGTATAAAAGCTATTCCAAACAAAGCGCCATAAAGGTGAGCTGAATGGTTAATGCGCCCTTTACCTTGTTTATCTGAATAATAAGAATAAATCAAATACAATGTACCCAAAATAAAGCCAGGAAGACATAAGATACCATATAAGCAAATGTCTCTTAAAGGTGCATACAGAATACTGGCAAATACTAATGCAGCCACACCTCCCGAAGCTCCCAAAGAACGATACATAGGTGCGTTTTTATACTTAGCATAAGTAGGCAAATCTGAGATGATCACACCTAAAAGAAAGAAAGCTACAAATAACCCTTGCCCCAACAGCACATTATAATCCATAATAGAAATAAAACGCATCTCTACAACGTTCCCAAAAAAATACATGGTGAACAAATTAAAAAAGAGATGCAGCATATCTCCATGCACAAAACCTGAGGTTACAAAACGGGTATACTCTTTATGCTGCTGTACCCTATAAGGGTCCATCAATAATTTCTCTTGCAATCCTGGTTTGTTCCAGGCCATAAAACTCACGATGGCTATTATTCCCATCAATAATAAATTCGCTGAAATCTCCATAGCTTATAATATATCTGTAGATCATTGATTGTTCAAGTCACAAGATAAAAAGAAGTGATAAGAGCTGAGAGATAAAATGTAAAAAGTCAAAAGGAAAAGATCTAAGAGGTCTGCGTTAAGCATATTTTACCTACACTAACATAGCAAAATACAGCTGCTTATTATTTTCTTTACATATTCTAACAATCTGGTATAGGGAATCTTATAAGAATCTATTATATTTGCGTGCAATTTCGGGACAGCGATCCCGTAGATGTTCAAATTATTTTATAACTAAGGACGAGATCCTTAAAACAACAGAACAATGGCTGTAAAAATCAGACTTGCCCGTAGAGGTAGAAAAAGAAAGCCTATCTACAACGTAGTAGTAGCTAACTCAAAGTCACCACGTGATGGTCGTTTTATCGAGAAGCTAGGTACTTTCAACCCTAACGTTCATCCTCCAATCATCAATATCGATGTTGAGGCTGCAACTCAATGGTTGTTGAATGGTGCGCAGCCTACTGACACTGCTAGAACTGTATTGTCAAAAGCTGGTGCTATGTACAAGAAACACCTTCAAGTAGGTGTATTGAAAGGAGCTAAAACTCAAGAGGAAGCAGATGCAATCTTCACTGAGTGGATGGCTAACAGAAACTCTGAGAACGAAGCAGCTCAAGAAGCAGTGAAGCAAGCGAAACTTGACGCTATCCAAGCGGATCAAGAGAAAGGTGCTTCTCTAAGAAAAGAAGCTGCTGAGGCAGAAGCAAAAGCTAAAGAAGAAGCAGAAGCTGCTGCAAAGGCTGCTGCTGAGGCGAAAGCTGCAGAAGAAGCTGCTGCTGAAGCAGGAGAAGAGGCTACTGAAGAGCCTGCGGCAGAAGAAGGCGAAGACAAAGCTGCCGAATAATAAAACTTCAAGCATGAAGGTACCAGCCTTTTCTGGTACCCCGTAAACTAAGTTTTAGAACTTCTTGAACTCAAATCATATAAAGCCCCTGATCATGCGATCAGGGGCTTTTTTTATCTTTTATTCCTTATAACCTAACATTCACCTTATTTTTTTTCTGCATTTTATTATGCATGCATAATATATTATTATATATTTGTAAATGTATGCATGCATAACAAATTAACCGTCAAATCAACTACCTTAACTTACACCATGACGGTAGACATGCACTGAATCAAAACAATAACAACACAAAATAAACACCAAAAATATGAACACCTTAGCTGATACAAAACAAGCTATCAAAGGTGGCGAATTTATTATCCGTGAATCGCAACCTCAAGAAGTATTTATCCCTGAAGAATTTTCAGAGGAGCAGAAAATGATGGCAGAGTCTACTAGGGACTTTATTGCTAAAGAAATTATCCCAAATGCCGAGAAAATTGATGCACATGACTGGGAGTTGGTTCAGAAAATTTTCAATGAGGCAGGTGAACTAGGATTATTAGGTATTTCAGTACCTGAAGAGTTAGGAGGTTTAGGCATGGACTTCAACACCTCTATGTTGATTGCCGATATCTTTGGAGGTGCAGGCTCTCTATCTACTACTTATGGAGCACATACAGGTATTGGTACTCTTCCAATCCTTTACTACGGTAACGAGGAGCAAAAAAATAAATATATCCCTAAGCTAGCAACAGGAGAGTATGTGGGATGTTACTGTTTGACTGAGCCTGATGCAGGATCTGATGCAAACTCGGGAAAAACAAAAGCAACATTGACAGAAGACGGAAAGCATTACCTGATCAACGGTCAGAAAATGTGGATCTCTAACGCTGGTTTTGCTGATATCTTCATCGTATTTGCAAAAATTGATGATGACAAAAACCTTTCTGCATTTATTGTAGAAAAAGACTTCGGCGGTATTTCGCTAGGAGAGGAGGAGCACAAGATGGGTATCAAGGGATCTTCTACACGTCAGGTATTCTTCAATGACTGCAAGGTTCCTGTAGAGAACATGCTTTCTGAAAGAGAAAATGGCTTTAAGATCGCTGTAAACATCCTGAATATTGGCCGTGCAAAACTGGGAGCTGGTGTATTGGATGGTTGCCGTAAAGTGTTAGAGTATGGCACTACTTACGCAAAAGAAAGAAAGCAATTCAAAACACCAATCGCTAATTTCGGTGCTATTCAGCATAAACTAGCTGAAATGTCTATTAAAACATACGTAACAGAATCAGCTTGTTACCGTGCTGGACAAAACATCGATGACAAGATCGAAGAGCTAATTGCTGGAGGTATGGAAGAGGGCAAAGCGAAACTGAAAGGTATCGAGCAGTTTGCCATCGAATGTGCTATTCTTAAAGTACACGGATCGGAAGTGTTGGACTACGTAGTAGACGAAGGTGTACAGGTTTATGGAGGTATGGGATTCTCTGCTGACGCACCAATGGAAAGAGCTTACAGAGATGCTCGTATTGCAAGAATCTACGAAGGTACCAATGAGATCAACCGTATGCTTTTGGTAGGTATGGTGATCAAAAGAGCAATGAAAGGTGAATTGGATGTAATGGGTCCTGCAATGGATGTTGCTAAAGAACTTACTGCAATTCCTTCTTTCGAGACTATTGATGCTTCAGTGCTATTCAATGTTGAGAAAGACTTATTGAAGCGTCTGAAAAAAGCAGCGCTAATGGTTGCTGGTAAAGCGGTTCAAACTTTTGAAGCAGACATCAACAACCAACAAGAAGTGTTGATGAACGTAGCGGATATGTTGATCGAAATCTACGCTGCAGAATCTGCAATGCTTAGAACTGAGAAATTGGTTGCTCAGAAAGGAGAGGAGGCTTGTAAAGGACAAATCGCTGCCGTAGAAGTTTATATCCGTGATGCTGCGGAGAAAATTGCTACAGCAGGTAGAAATACGATCCCTACGATCGCTAAAGGTGATGAAATGAAGGTGATGATGATGGGCTTGAAACGTTTCACAAAGTATGAGCCTGTGAATGTCATTGAGAAAAGAAGATTGGTTGCATCTCTAGCAATCGAGAAAGATGGTTATCCATTCTTCTTCTTATAAGATTTTGTAAAACGATTTACAAATACTTGGTTACATAATGGAAAAAGCCTTACTGTTTCAGTAAGGCTTTTTTGTTGAGGCGGCTTGCGCCGCTGGTTGAGTGGCACTTCGTACCGTTGAGATGTGCTTCGCACGTTGAGATTTTACAGTACTACTCTTCCTCAACAGTCCGAAGGACTACTCAACGGCACGAAGTGCCACTCAACCAGCGGCGCAAGCCGCCTCAACTGTCGGGTATTTATTCAACCTATAGTAACTTATCAATTGCTTCTGCTAGTTTGTGATCTTTTTCTGTCACCACATCACCGGCATCATGGGTACAAAGTGCTATGTCTACCTTATTCCACACGTTAGACCAATTAGGATGGTGTCCATGTACTTCTGCCAGTAAAGCAACTCTACTCATAAAGGCAAAAGCCTCTGAAAAATCCTTAAACTCGAAAGTTCGTTTCAGTTGATTATTTTCCTCTTTCCACATGTTTTTAATGGTTATTGAAGTATGCAATATGTTGAGTGAGAGAATCTGCTTTTTACTATCCCTCTAAATTCAAGGTAAAAAAAAACTCCCACGCCAAAAAGCATGGGAGTTGAATAAGAGCTTGGAAAGCAAGCTTTCCAGCAACTTATCTATATTATTAGTGTTTGAAATGACGGATACCTGTAAATACCATCGCCACCTCGTTATTATCACAATACTCAATTGAAAGCTCATCCTTTACAGATCCTCCTGGTTGGATTACTGCTTTGATTCCTTCATTATCTGCTAGCTCTACACAATCAGGGAATGGGAAGAAAGCATCAGAAGCCATCACAGCACCCGACAAATCAAAACCAAATGATTTTGCTTTTTCGATCGCCTGCTTCAATGCATCAACTCTAGATGTCTGTCCTACACCGCTTGCAAACAGTTGTCCATCCTTAGCCAATACAATCGCATTGGATTTAGTATGTTTCACGATCTTGTTCGCAAAAAGCAATGCGCTTACTTGCTCCTCTGTAGGTGCTACCTTAGTCACAGTCTTAAGATCTTCAACAGTTTCTGTTACTAGATCTTTCTCCTGAGCAACAACACCGTTCAATAATGTCTTGTGCAAGTACTTTGGTAAAGTAATGTCTTTACGCTTCAACAAGATTCTGTTTTTCTTTCCTTTCAATAACTCCAATGCATCTGCATCGAAATCAGGAGCGATCAATACTTCACAGAATAACTTATGAATTTCTTCTGCTGCAGCAAGATCTACCTTTGTGTTAGTCACCAATACACCACCAAAAGCAGAAACTGGATCACAAGCCAATGCTGTAGTATATGCCTCTTTACATGAAGTACCTGTAGCCACACCACATGCATTTGTATGTTTTAGAATTGCAAATGCCGGAGATTCTACAACAGGGAACTCATCAATCAATGCTACCGCAGCATCAACATCCACCAAGTTGTTATATGACAATTCTTTTCCATGAAGCTGATCAAATAGCTCAGTCAAGTCACCGAAGAACATTCCTTTCTGGTGAGGGTTTTCACCATAACGCAATGTCTTAGACTCACGGATACTCTCTTTGTGATTAACGATATGCTCTTCCTCCTCCAATGTTTCATTGAAGTAGTTGAAGATAGCTGTATCGTAGTGAGATGAGATATCAAATGCTTTTGCCGCAAACAATTTTCTGTCGGCCAACTCAGTACAACCTTCTTTCTCACGAAGGATTCTTTCCAAATCAGCATATTGCTCTCTGGAAGAAACGATCGTTACATCTTTGTAATTCTTAGCGGCTGCTCTGATCAAAGAAATACCTCCAATATCAATCTTCTCGATAATAGCTTGGTGTTCTGCATCAGAAGCAACAGTCTCCTCAAATGGATACAAGTCCACAATCACCAAGTCAATCTCAGGAATTTCAAATTCTGAAATTTGTTGCTGATCGGTCTCGTTATCTCTACGATTCAAGATACCGCCAAACACCTTAGGGTGTAAAGTTTTTACTCGACCACCAAGGATGGAAGGGTAAGAAGTCAAATCCTCTACTGCGACTACTGGTACACCTTGTTCTTCGATAAAAGACTGTGTACCTCCAGTAGAATAAATTGTAACACCATGTTGGTGAAGAAGTTTAACAATCGGTTCTAGATTGTCCTTGTAAAATACAGAGATTAGCGCTGATTTTATTTTTTTCATTGTTCGCAAGTGGTTTGGAAAACGTGCTGCGAAACTAATGAGAGTTTATGTATTTTTGAAGTGATTTATAAGAGAATATTAAAAAATATTGAATAATGTTACACTTGTAAGGTTGCACAGGGAACTCAACTCAACTTTAACCTTACTCTTGGTCCCTCTTTTCTTTCTCCCTTCGTATACTCTCTTTTGATAAAATACTCCCAGATGAAAAATAGTAGCCAAAGTTAATATTAAACCTTAATTGCCATTGGTCTCCCGCTATTGACCCTTCTGCTAAAGAATTATTAAAATCATCATTCAGCCAAGGCATATGCTGTCCTGTTGCAAAATCTATATATGTATAGACATTTCCCGCTGTAACCAATGCACCTGTTACATTCATGAATGTATCAGAAAAGTCATCAAAAGACTTATCCAT
Source organism: Algivirga pacifica (assembly GCF_039543525.1). Taxonomy (NCBI): domain Bacteria; kingdom Pseudomonadati; phylum Bacteroidota; class Cytophagia; order Cytophagales; family Flammeovirgaceae; genus Algivirga; species Algivirga pacifica. Next base: position 149,071 of record NZ_BAABJX010000022.1, on the reverse strand, counting down.
ATATCCAAAATCATTATAAACCTGAATACCGGATATTGGCCCCCAGTCTATAGGAAAATCATAACTAATACCCACCGTATAGGTGGTCGCATTTGATGTAACAAAATAAGGAAACCCATAAGCCGTCATCGCTACAATGTTTTCCTGTTCGCCTTCTGGTGCTTCTGGACTAATTTTATAATGAGAAATTTGAAAAATAAGATCTAGACGCTCAAAAATCATCTCGTAATGAGGAGCAAAAGCATAATGCCAACCAGTATCTTTTGTATCCAAGTTATAAACACCTCCTCCTTGCAAAGAGATTCCAATTTTATGATCAAATCTCCCTAAAGAGCGCTTATAAAGAAATTGAGCATTTAATTGATTAACCTCTTTATTCCTGAAATCTAAAACTCCATCTCCATCCAAATCTTTAGAGGCTAAATCATATGAATACCTGCTGTCTGAATGATCTGAAAAAGAGCCAAAACGATATTCTTCAGCATTCTTAAAGAATGCTACTGCGAAATCAAAATTTTTACTCATATGGGTATACTTTATCCCCATATCGTGATCGTCTTCTAAACCCACATAATAGTTGATACTGAAAAACCAGTTATGAGAATTATACTGGGTAATACCAAAGGGTACCTGGGTCAGCCCTATTTGTATATTATTTTTTTCATCAAAATCGTACTCTACCCATCCCTCTTTAAGCATCCCCCCTCCAAAATCTTCTGAGTACAAACGATACTCTGCATTTAATTTTACACCCTTGTATGCTGCTTTAGCGTTGACTCTAAAGATATCATACCCAAAATCTCCTCCTCGATCTATTTGCCCATCCTTCCATGTAGACAAATTGTAATTGAACCTCAATGCTCCTCCCAGCTCTAAATTAGGAGTATCTTGAGCATTCAATGTAGTCAATGATGTTACTAGAAAAGAAACCAAGAAGCTGAAATAAGATAATCGTAAGGCTATCATTATAGAACGGGTATAGTCATTAATTATAGATGAATACTACCCAAACTAAGGAAACCTATCTTACCCTATAGTTCTTATGTATGTAACTTATGGAGTCATTATTCCTTTTCTAAAACATTCATCCCAATATAATATAGTCGGTAGAATAGGTTGTAGGCCATCATTAGGAACAATGAGACTTGCTAACGCTTCTTGTCTTTCCTCACTCATTTGTTTACCAATAATTTCTCTCACCTGCGATTCTGAACGTTGAGGATCTCTTTTTAATACACGTTGGATACGTTTCTCTACAGGACAGGTCACCAAGATAGAAGCATCCATTTGTTTATAACCTCCATTCTGAAAAAGTATAGCTGCTTCTTTCACTACATAAGGAGCTTCTTTTAAGGCATCGTTGGCCCATTGCTGATAATGAGCTTCCAATCTTGGATGTACCAAAGCATTAAGTTCTTTGATTCGTTCTCCTTTGGCAAATACTTGTTGGGCTAAATACTGTCTGTTTAAACTGCCATCCGGAAAGTAAGATTCCTCTCCAAAAGTCTGCTTAATCGCCATAATCAATGACTGATCGATTACCATAATGGTCTTTGCCATTTGATCAGCATCATAAACTGGAACCCCCAGTGCTCTAAAAATATTACATACGACACTTTTACCTGCTCCTATACCTCCGGCAATGCCTATTTGTAATTTTGATTGCATAAATACAGTAATCCTATTCCTTAAACTTAAGATTCAAAACGTTAGGAGTGACATTCACTCTCAAGAAGTTATGTTCCTCGACTACCTTGAGTACTACCGTAGAGTCGTTCCAATTAATATTGTCATAAGAAACGGCTACTTTGATAGAGTCTATATCTTCTATCACATCAAACTCTTTTATTTCGTACTGTACCTTGACACCTTCCTCTGGCAAGATAGGATATACTTCATTTGAGAAATTATAATACAGTAGTTTGGCTGGTACGACTTCCTCCAATATATACGATACATCAAATGTGATATTCACCTCAGCATAATCTACAGAAGTGTATCGATTATTATGTAAATCAATCTCTATGTTTTCATCAAACCGCTGTTCAATAGGCTCAAACTCAAACAGATTCAAAGCCCAACTAGATGGCAGCGACTTAATATATGATCTAGGTCCAGTCAATGTCACGGTATCGGGACTGATGGAAACTTCTGAAACGACCTCATATCCTTCTCCTAAAGGAATGTCCTTTTTCTGTACCTCCATTGCTATTTTTTTGGAGACCAGTTCATCATAATCAAAAAATAATGAGTCCTCCAACATGTAATTTACTTTCAATCCTCTCAGTAAATTAGACACCTCGGGTAAAAGAGTCTTTGCAGTAACAAAATTTGTTTGTACAGGATCCTCCATAGTCAGGTTCAATCCATCATTACCCAACCCTATGGTTTTTGTCAACAAAGTCCACCCATTACCAGAGACATTCACTGTCAAATGATCTGGAGGAGGAGACAGGCTTACTACCGAAGTCTGCTCATGAGCAACACTCAAAGGTACCTTCAGATCAGCGGTATGGTCATTATTAAGCGCATTAAATATCCAAAAAGTAAACGAAATCATGACGCATATTGTCAAAGCACGCCAGTCCCAATCTCGGATTGTTTTGATTAGATCATTTTCCGAGATATACTTTTCGTGTAACTCCTGTACAATGGACTTACTTTCTTGCTCTTCTGGTGTAGACTGGTTTTCCTCCTGTTCACTCATGAAATAATAAAATTAATATCAATGATAAGCAACATGAATATTATCAACGAATAAGCTAAAATAGGAATATTATAGGACAAAAATAGCCCTTACTATAGATTAGTAAGGGCTATTGAATAGAGGAAAGACGTTATCCTTTATTAGTTATTATCAGTACCTTTGGCTGCTTGAGTAGTTTCCAAAGAAACCGAAGATTTCTCAAAACGAATTTTTGTTCCTTTATCTACATCCAATACTACTGTATTGCCATCAACAGCTACAATAGTTCCGTGCATACCTCCAACGGTTACTACCTTATCACCTTTTTTCAGTCCCTCTACAAACTCCTTCTGCTTTTTTTGCTTTGCTTGCTGCGGACGAATCATGAAAAAGTAAAAAACCAAAATCATCCCGCCAATCACAACAAACTGCATAATATTGCCGGAAGGTTCAGACACCTGTAGAAGAATATTCAATGCTAACATTTTATATCGTATAAATTATATCAAAAAAGAATAGTTGATGCTTCTTAGAAACACCAACTATTGCTATAAATCATTAAAAGGGAATTACATAGGTACTTCCTGCTTTTCCTCGGTCAATACGTTAGCCAAAATACGTACCTGCTCAATGCTATTCGGTACGTTGGCTTGTATTGTAATGTTTTTACTCTGGTTGCCTCTTTTTCCTTTGCTATTGAAGACAACTTTCAAATCTGCAGATGCACCTGGCATGATCTCTTCTTTTGGCCACTCAGGAGCAGTACATCCACAAGTTGTTCTCACATTCATAATCTTCAAAGGAACCTCTCCACTATTCGTGAACGTAAAGACATGCTCAACAACATCACCTTGCTTGATCTCTCCAAAATCAAATTCTCTTTCTTCAAAAGTCATTTGAGCCAACTGCTCATTTGACTGATCAACCCTAGTGGTAACACTTTCTACTTCCTGTTGTTGTCCTTGCTTGGAAGAGCATCCAAACAATAGCGTGGACCCAAGTATAGTGGCAACGACGGCTTTCGTAATGTTCATGATGTTGTTAATCGTTTATATATTTGAAAAATCCCTTTCGACTAATTAATTATCAATCGAAGGTCCCGAAATTCTGTTTTTCAACTCATCTACTTCATTCATCAACTGCTCTGCATGCTTGATCGCATCAGAGATTACACGTTGTCCTTCTGATTTTGCGTCAGACATGTGCTCATGCTTTCCTTGAATCAAATCATCAATTAGTTGTTCCAATGTTTCCTTGTACTTGTCCAAACGGTAAGTCAGCTTATCTCTTGTGCTTTTCCCTTTGTCCGGAGCATACAATACGCCCAACAATGCACCTGCAGCAGCACCTGCCAAAAATGTCATAAAACCATTTCCTGTGTTCTTACTCATAATATTTCTTTTTAAAAATGATTGCTCAGTTACACCTAATAAAAGTGCTATTTGCACTATTTAAATGTATAAAAACCTCCATAGACTACAAAAAAATAATGTTAGAACCTTATAAAACGAGCGTTTTTTAGAAACATCGCAACACAAAATGACTTATCGGTTATCGATCAATCCTCGTCCACTCTTTCTAATTTTTCCAGATTTCATCATACTATTAGAAATACTATCCAGAATACCATTGATAAACTGCCAGCTTTTTGGAGTAGAATAGATCTTAGAAATTTCTATAAACTCATTGATTGTCACCTTTACAGGAATATTCGGGAAACTCATCATTTCTGCTATTGCCATGTTGATCAAAATCTGATCTACTTTAGCAATACGATCGCTAGCCCATTTTTTAGAATGCTTGATCACCTCTTCCTGATACTCTTCCTCATCATTAATTGTTTTTTCGTACAAACGAAGGAAGAACTCTTTGTCCTCATCCCAATTTCTCGAGATAGACAAAATTTCAGCACTACTATCAACTCCTTCCTCTAAGCTTTTCAGAGTCTTCAATAGCATGCTTCTGATAATTGTACGGTTTTCTGCCCACAAAAGATCCTGACGCTCAAACTCAGAAATTAATGCCTCATTCTTGAAGAAGAAATCTTTGATAAGGTAACGAAGAATCAAACGATCATTCTCAAATGACTTTTCTTTGCCCTGAAAATTCTCAAAGAATGTATTGTCTTTCTTTAATAAAACATACCACTCTTTAAATTGTTGCCAATCGGCCTCTCCAGTCAATTTATAGCTTTCTAGCTCCTCTTTTAGTTCTGTATTCTTTTTAAGAAGGGCTATAGCTTCGTTGCGATAAATTAAATTGTGTAATTGGGTTTCTTTTTCAAGGTTAGCAGCGCCTCTCTCAATCTTTAGGTCAAGCTCTTTCTTTGAAAGCTCTGCCAAGTCAAATAAATACTTAAAATAACGTAAGTACCTTACATAAATCTTTTCTGTATCATTGACCATTTTAATCTTGAAAGACTCAAAGTCTTTCAACAAAAGCTCCTGATAACGTTTTACAGCTTGCGCTCCTGCCTTAATAGAATCTTCTCCAAGCTGTTCATTCATTACTTCTGTCGTCCCTTTTTTATAGTTATGATCAAAGTAAGCAATTGCCAATTTTTCCTTTTCCGCAAAAGCTTCCTTGTGCTCATTTCCTACAATGCTAAGCTCCTCCGCAAATTTCTCTCTAATAACGTCCAATGCCAGCTCATAGTTTGACTCCTCACTTTGCTTGTAAGCATATACGCTTTGCATTGCTTTTACTCTTAATAACCTTCTGTTGAGCATCTTAGGTATTCTATTTTATCAGGTTGACAGAATTTTTAAATTATACCACTTACCCCGTTTGAGTAAATGTTTAATGCCCCAACTACTCCTAGGAGTCCATGGTAATGTCCAATGAAATGGGGAATTTTTGCAAAGGTATGAATTTCACCATTATTCTTACATAATTCATATCATTTTGTCCGTATAATCCTTTGAGTTTATTTATTATTCTGTCTTCATCTTGCCAATGCCATCACCAAGACACTAATTTTCGTACAACCAGCACTTTCCAATGCTGTTAGACAAGCACTTAATGTTGCTCCTGTCGTCAATACATCATCGACTAATAGAATATGCTTATCTAATAGTGTTGTCATTGTACCTACCTGAAATACCCCCTCCATATTAGCCGCTCGTTCTTTTCTATTCTTCCGGGTTTGTGTATCGGTATGTTGAGTTCGCTTCAAAATATCCGGCAAAAAGGTAACTTCTAGATGATCAGCCATTGTCTTTGCAAATAACTTTACCTGATTATAACCTCTTTTTTTTAGTTTCTTAGGATGTAATGGAACCATACTGACAATATCAAACTTCTCTTCTAGTTCTTGTATCATAAATGCAGCATAACGGTCAGCAATCCACTTTCCTATCCCTTGTTTGTGATTATATTTTAAATGATGAATCAATTGTTGTACACGCCCTTCCTTATGAAAAAAACAATAAGCTAAACCATACGTCAAACGATGTAGTGATAATTTTTCATGAACTAGGTTTCCTCTAGGAACAAGGTGGTAACGTGTTATTGGCAACTCTAGTTCGCACATCATACATATATATTGTTCTTGTCTAACAAGAGATTCTCCACAGTAAAGGCAACAATCTGGGAAGAAATAAAACAACATATCCTGAATCAGGTTATTTATAGGAAAATTCACTTCTGTAAATGGATTTGGGAGAAAAATTATTTATCAATAAATCCTTTGAGATGTACTATCTTTGCAACCTAAAGTACAATCCTTAAGGGAGTTAGTTCTCTCTTTTGTGCAATATTTCTTCCTATATCGGAAGTCAGAAGTCAATAGTAATAACTGGGTGTTAATATGAGTGAAGTAGAAGAATTTAGAAGTTTTAGAAGCAAGATGAATGAGAAAGTCCTTGCTGCAGATAACAAAGTACTCAAAAGAATTTTCAGTCTGGATACCCTTGCATTTAAAGAGGGGACATTGGATGAAAAGACTAAGGAGATCATTGGACTTACCACTTCCTTAGTTTTGAGATGTGATGACTGTGTAAAATACCATCTAGAGAAATGTAAAGAAGTTGGATTTACCAACGATCAAATTATAGAGGGGATGTCTATTGCCAACCTAATCGGTGGTACTATCGTGATTCCTCATCTTCGTAGAGCTATGGCCTACTTAGAAGCTCTGGATGAGCACGAAACAGAAGTCTAGCACTATGTATAACCTTTCCTAATTGGAAAAGGAGTGTATTTCTTTTAAAAATATATAGGGAGACTAATACCGTAGTCTCCCTTTCTTTAATCAATACATTCAATGGAGCAAGAAAATATTGAATATGAATGGATACAATTAAGTAGTCAACTCCAAGAGTTATTTGGTAAAACACCAGACTTAAAGACTGTACTATTCTTAATTGGCGTGCAAGAGCTCGGAAAGGGGCCACAACATTTTACAAAAGAAGAAAAAGAAGACTTGATGCATATTGCTGTCTGTAAAGTACTTAGTATAGCGGGCTTTTATGAACTCAAAGGAATGGATCAAGATGGTTGGCCAATATGGGAACTGAAAAAGAAGCTTCCCTTCCTCAATATGTTAGAACAAGAGACATTATTAAAATCTCATGTAATCGATTATTTCAAACAAGAGGTTTTTAGAGAACAGGACAATCACTAACAAACAAGCGATCATATCATGAAAATTATTTCATACAATGTCAATGGCATAAGAGCAGCTATACGAAAAGGTTTAATCGAATGGTTAGGAGAGGAGCAACCCGATATTATTTGCTTCCAGGAAGTAAAAGCGGAAAAAGAACAAGTTGAACTAGAAGCATTCAAGGAATTAGGCTATAAGTATATCGACTGGTTCTCTGCAACCAAAAAAGGCTATAGTGGAGTCGCTATTTTTTCAAAAATTCCACCTGTTAAGGTACATCATGGAATGGGAATTTCTGCCTATGATGAAGAGGGAAGGAGTATACGTATCGACTATGAAAACTTCTCTTTGATCAACACCTATTTCCCTTCTGGTACTTCTGGGGAAGAAAGACAAGATTTTAAATATCGTTTTCTGGATGACTACTTCTTGTATACCCAAGAAATACAAAAAGAACAACCCAATCTTTTAATCTGTGGCGACTTTAATATTTGTCATAAAGAAATTGATATCCACAATCCTAAGAGAAACCAGAAAACCTCTGGATTTCTTCCTGAAGAACGTGCATGGGTAAGCAAATTTATTGAGGATGTAGGTTTCTTTGATACTTTTAGAGCTTTTGTAGAAGATCCACACCGATATAGCTGGTGGACTTACAGAGCCGGTGCCCGTAAAAAAAATCTAGGTTGGAGAATTGATTACTTCATGGCTTCCAACACATTAAAAGAACATATTACCAATGCTGATATCCTAGACCAAGTGGTTCATTCTGATCACTGTCCTGTAACTGTCGAGGTTACCTTTTAAGGATCGTCGATAAACGACTGTAGGAACGATCAGGAACCCTACAGCACACTCAATATAGATAAGTACCTTTTACTTTCTAAAAAAGGTACTTATTCCTTATATTATCATGTTGTGAATAAACAATAATAGGGGCTTCTTAAAATCAAAAAAGTCTCATTTCCAATAAAGTGAACATCTATTCATTTTAGATAATAGGCAACAACTTGAGCGATTCAAGATCATTTTTCTACAATGACTACTTGTTGTCACGCGTTCTAATTATAGAATACACCACTAAATAGGTCCAATTAGCTATTCCTATTCCATGATTATACATACTATGCAAAGATTCGTTATTCCTGTAATTGCACTTTTTACCTTGATGATGACTACTGCTTGTCAGGGGCCCATGAAACAATCTTCAGAAGAAACACTCACCGCTGTGCCGGGAGGGAAGTTTTATGGAGGTATATTCAAAATGAATGAATCGGAATATATCAAAAATCTTTTTCCACATAGTATTATCGATGTCTACTCGTATAGGGTTGCTTCTCAAATCTATGAGGGGCTATTTAAGTTTGACCAACATAGTCTTAAAGTCGTTCCTAGTCTGGTAGAATCCTACACCACCAACGATGCTCTAACCAAATATACTTTTAAGCTCAAGAAAAATGTTTTTTTTCATGATGACCCTTGCTTTATCGATGGAAAAGGAAGAAAGCTTAATGCCAATGATATCGCTTATTGCTTTACCCTTGCCTGTACAAAGGATAAAAATAATCAATCAAGTAATTTATTTGTTGATGTTATTAAGGGAGCTGACGACTTCTACGATAAAAAAGCTGACAGTATAGAAGGGATTAAAGTCATAGACGAGTTCACTATTGAATTTACATTGGAAAAGGCCAACTCCATGTTTTTATATAACCTGGCGAGACCAGGTGCTTTTATCTTTCCTAAAGAAGCCTATGAACTTTATGAAGATGAAATGCGCACCAAGTGTGTAGGAACAGGTGCTTTCCGATTGAGTAGTGTTGACGAAGACATTTCTATTATTCTTAAGAAAAACGAAAACTATCACGGATTTGATGAGTATGGTAACCAACTTCCATTCTTAAATGCCTTGGTTATTACCTTTATAAAGAAAAAGGAAATTGAGTTTTTCCAGTTCAAAAAACAAGAGTTGGATATGGTCTATCGTTTACCGACCAACTTCATTATCAATATTCTTGAAGAAGCGGATAAGCAAAGTAAAAAATATAACTTACAGAGGGTTCCTGAAATGTCCACACAATTTCTGGCATTCAACAATCAGAATGAAACCTTCAAAGATGTCAACGTTCGTAAAGCATTTTCTTTTGCCATTGACCGACAAAGAATATTAGAATATATCCTAAATGGAGAAGGATATAAAGCTGGTATACATGGAATAACGCCACCAGTCTTTGAGTCATATGATATTTCTAAAATCAAAGGATATTCCTTTAATCTTGACTCTGCTCGTTATTATATGAATAAAGCTGGATATCCTAATGGTAAGGGCTTTCCTGCCATTACCCTTGATCTCAACTCTGAAGGGCAGCAGTACAACAATGTAGCCTTGGAAATCAAGAATCAATTAAAGAAACACCTTAACATTACCATTAAAGCCGAAATTTCCCCCTTCTCCCACATTGCAGAGAAAAGTACTTCCGGAAAATATGAAATGTTAAGACTTGCTTGGATTGCAGATTATCCAAGTCCAGAAAACTACTTGTGGGCCTACAACAGTAAACTGCTCCCAGCTTCACCGAAAGATAAGTCGTATCCAAACCTTACCAGATACGCAAACAAACAATTTGATGAGTATTACGAAAAAGCCTTAACCGCTAAAAATACCAACGAAGCTTTTCAATACTTTATGGAGGCCGAACGAATCTTAATGAAAGATGCTCCTTTCCTTGTACTATGGTATGATGAGGGCTATCGCTTAATACAACCTTATGTAAAGGACTTTCCTAACAACCCTATGCAATACCGGGACTTTAGTACCGTGTATTTTGATAATGCTAAAGAGCTAAATGCACAAAAGTAATAAACAACCCTAATAAGCTCAGAGTAATCTTGGCTCTGAGCTTAGAGTTGCTTATTACTAACATATATTAAAGTGTCAATAACCTACTGCCATTAAAACCCCACACTCATGCTGGAAAATCAAATCAAACGTTATAAGCATCGCTATTACCTCAATGCAATACTAAAAGGAAGCATCTTAGCCCTGACGTTGGTGCTCTCTTATTTCCTGCTTATCAATACTCTTGAATCTTTAGGGTCTTTTGGCAAGGGAACCAGAGCGTTCTTATTTTTCAGCTTTCTGGGGGTATTCTTATTTTCCATGATTTTTTGGGTACTTCGTCCTTTATATCCTCTAATTAATCAAGGGAAGCAGATATCTGATACCAAGGCAGCAAAACAAATTGGTAAGTCTTTTCCCAACATTTCAGATAAGCTGCTCAATACACTACAAATTATTAATGCCAATCCTAACAATGATTTAGTTAAGGCTAGTGCAGAACAGCGTCACAAAGAATTTAAACAAGTCGATTTCGCACAGGCTATCGATTACCGTGTCAATACTAAATACCTGAGATATCTCTTTGCACCATTTCTAATCATATTATTGATCACTCTTATTCGTCCTCAGTTCTTCACTGCCAACACAGAAAAGATCGTCAACTTTGAGAAAGAGTTTATTCCTAAAGCTCCCTTCAATTTTAACCTATTAAATCATGATTTAACCGCTTTCAGAAATGAAGGTATCACTATTACCCTCAACCTTTCTGGAGATGCTCTTCCTAACGATGCTTTTATAGAAACTTCTGATGGAAGAAAGTTTAAAATGGTTGCCGGGAAAAATGGAAACTTTGAGTATGAGTTTAAAAAAATTCAGAAAGGATTCGATTTCAGATTTACGGCAGTAGGGTATCATTCACATCAGTACACTTTAAAAGTATTGGAAAGACCTAGCCTAAATAATTTTATAGCAGAGCTAAGATATCCTAAATACATAGGTAAGAAAGACGAAACAATTAGTAATACCGGAAACCTTACCATTCCAGAAGGAACCGAAATCAAATGGTTATTTGAAACCCAAAAAGCGGATCAATTACAGTTACTATTTCAGGATAAAGAAGGACAAGCTACCGACAGTATTACAACCATACAAAAGGGAAACCTATTTGAGTATACAACAAAGGCTAAAAGTTCGATGCCTTATTCCGTTAAGCTTCAGAATGAATTTAGTACAAACAAAGAAGCAATCACCTATTACCTGGATGTAGTCAAGGATGAGTTTCCTAGTATTAATATGAAGCAATATGAAGACACTGTTCTTTATTCATTTTTAGCACTAGGGGGGAATGTCACCGATGATTATGGCATTAGAGGATTAAATCTCAAATATCGTGTAAGAGAGGAGGGGAGTAAGACTGGTAAGTTCCAAAAGATTAAAATTCCTTTTAATCAGAAAGCTATTAATCAGAGTTTCTACTACAGGTTTGACATCGAAGCCCTGAAGCTAAAAGATGGAGAAACCATGGATTATTACGTAGAAGTATGGGACAATGATGGAGTCAATGGCTGGAAAAGAAGTAAAACTGCGGTATATCAATTTAAGTTTCCTGATCAAACTGAAATGAAAAAGACCTTGGCGGAGGCTAATGAAAAAACATCTAACAGTATTGATAAAACCCTGAAGAAAAGTGAGAAACTTCAACAAAAGTTAGAGAATATTCAAAATAAACTAAAGGGGCGAAAGCAACTCACCTGGCAAGATAAAAAAGAGTTGTCTAAACTTCTGGATGAGAAAAAAGCTTTGGATAATGAACTACAAAAATTACAAGAGCAATACCAACTCAGCCATGAAAAGCAGGAGAAGTTTGGACAACAAAATGATGAACTGCTACAGAAGTCCCAGGAACTAGAAAAGTTAATGGATGAACTACTGGATGAAGAAACAAAAGAGCTTTATGAGGAGTTAAATAAACTCTTAGAACAAAACTATATCAATCAGAACTTACAGGATAACCTAGAAAACCTTAATCAAAAACAAAAGAACCTAAAGAATGAATTAGATCGTGCACTAGAACTATTCAAAAAATTAAAAGTAGAACAAAAAGCCGATCAAATCATCAAAGATTTAAAAGACCTTAGTAAAGAGCAAGACGAGTTATCCAAAGAAACCGAAAAAGCAAAAGATCAAGACCTAAAAGAGTCTCAAGACAAACAAGATAAACTCAATAAAGAGTTTGAGGAGCTTCAGGAAGAAATGAAGGAGCTAAACCAGATGAACAAAGAGCTGGAAAATCCTCAACAGGACTTTGAAGAATTCAAGCAAGAGCAGCAGAATATCTCCAAAGACCAAGAGAATGCGCAGAAGCAGTTACAGCAAGGGCAAAAGAAAAATGCTTCTCAATCTCAAAAAAATGCTGCCAAACGTATGGAACGAATGGCCAAGAATATGGAGCAATCCATGCAATCTTCGGAAATGGAAACCCTACAGGAGAACTATGATGATCTACGACAAATCATGGACAACCTAATACGACTGTCTTTTGAGCAAGAAACATTGATGAAGGAGTTTAAAACAATCAAGCGTATTGACCCACGTTTTGTTACTCTTTCTCAAGAGCAACTAAAGCTCAAAGACGATGCACATTATATAGAAGATTCTTTAATGGCTTTGTCCAAAAGAGTCTTTGAAATACAATCTTTTGTCACTCGAGAGGTCACGGAGATGAACAAGTACATGGATGAAAGTGTGGATGCAATCAAAAGAAGAGTTCCTGAACTAGCTTCCAGTAAGCAGCAATTTGCCATGACTTCAATTAATAACCTCGCATTATTATTAAATGACATTCTGGACAAAATGCAAATGCAGATGAGTCAAAATATGAGCGGGAAACAAATGAAACAGAAGCAACAAGGGAGCCCAAGTTTGAGTGACTTACAAAAGCAGCTGAATCAACAAATACAAGACCTTAAAAAGAGTGGGAAATCTGGTAGACAACTGTCCGAAGAATTAGCGAAATTGGCCGCTCAACAAGAAATGATCCGCAATGCTTTAAAGCAGCAAATGGGAGAAGGTGGAAACCCTATGCAAATGGGTGAACAAGGAAAGCTAGGGAAAGAGGGGAAAGAAAAAGGTACTGATGGAAAAGAAGGAGGGAAGGAAGGAGGAAACTCCGCTTATGACAAGTTGATGAAAGAAATGGAAAAAACAGAAGAAGATCTTGTTAATAAGCAACTGACCGAGGACCTTATTCGTAGACAAAAAGAGATCATGACTCGTTTACTGGAATCAGAAAAAGCTTCCAAAGAAAGAGAGTTAGATAATAAAAGAAAGGCGGAAACTGCGAAAAAACAATTAAATTCACAGTCTCCTCCAAACTTTGATGAATACCTTAAAAAGAAGGAGATGCAGATCGAGCTGCTGCGCACTATTCCTACTTCTTTGAGTCAATACTATAAGCAGCAGGTCAATAAATATTTTGAAAAGATAAAGAAATAGTTACCAAAATAATGAAGCCGTTTAAGTTGAAGATTCCGTCGATTACGGATAACCTGAGAATTGTCGAAAGCTTTATCGATCAGGCAAGAGATGAACTAAGCTTCAATGATGATATTTATGGAAATATCATGATTGCTGTAACGGAGTCCGTGAACAATGCTATTATTCACGGTAACCAAAACAATAAAGAAAAAAATGTACATATCTCGTTAAGCATTGATGACCACAATATCGCTTTTGTCATAGAAGACGAAGGAAGTGGTTTTGACTTTAGTGATTTACCTGATCCTACAGCACCGGAGAATATCGATAAACCTGGAGGAAGAGGAATTTTCCTTATTCGAAATCTAGCTGACGAAGTACATTTCCATGAAGGAGGAAATAAAGTAGAAATCGTTTTTTATATCAACGGATAAGTAAGTAGGATGGAACAAATACAATTCTTCCAAGAAGATGTTTCCTTTGACCTTCAATATGAGGAGAAAGTGAAGCAATGGATCGTACAGGTTATTGAAGATTACTCTTTTTCAATAGAGGAAATTAACTATATATTCTGTTCGGATGAATACCTACACAAGATCAATGTAGAATACCTTGATCACGATACCTATACTGATATCATTACCTTTGACAATAGTGATCAAGAAAGCACTATTGCCTCTGACATTTTTATTAGTATTGATCGAGTAAAAGATAATGCTGAATCTTTCTCAGGAAGCGTTGAAGACGAACTACATCGAGTAATGATACATGGTGTACTTCACCTGTTAGGCTTCAAAGACAAAACAGAGGAGGAAGCTACTGAAATGAGACGTTTAGAAAGTTTACAACTTGAAAAACGCTCCTTTTAAATCCTGTCATTTCTTGTATCAATTCATAGTGTTCCACGTGGAACACTTTTTTTATACCTATGCATTACTTCGTTAATACTCTTAAAATCATTCAATAACCTGAACATTTTTATCCTATTATTTGTCTTATTGTTTGGAGATAATAGGAGGATTATCATTTATATTTGCACTTCTAGATAAGAATTTATTTACGTTCCACGTGGAACATACAGATAATTGGATAGTAAGAAATGTATCAAGATTACGATGTCATAGTAGTAGGAGGTGGCCATGCAGGATGTGAGGCTGCCCATGCGGCTGCAACACTAGGTTCACGTGTTTTGCTCATCACCATGAACATGAACACTATTGCACAAATGAGTTGTAACCCAGCCATGGGCGGTGTCGCAAAAGGACAAATCATTCGGGAAATCGATGCACTCGGAGGAATGTCTGGAATTATCACAGATAAGACCATGATACAGTTCCGTATGCTTAATCGTTCTAAAGGACCTGCCATGTGGAGTCCAAGAGCGCAAAGTGACCGTATGCGTTTTGCAGAAGAATGGCGTCTTGCCCTAGAACAAAACCTAAATGTGGATTTTTGGCAGGATATGGTGACAGAACTAATTGTTGAAGGCAATGATATTCTAAAAGGTGTAAGAACCAGTATAGGGGTGGAGTTCTACGCCAAGTCAGTAGTACTTACTAATGGAACATTCCTCAATGGTCTTATCCATATTGGAGAAAAACAATTTGGTGGTGGACGTGCAGGAGAACGTTCCGCTAAAGGAATTACAGAACAACTTATAGAGCTTGGCTTTGAGTCGGGACGTATGAAAACCGGTACTCCTCCAAGAGTTGATGGGCGTTCCTTAAACTGGGAAGCCATGGAAGAACAAAAAGGAGATGAAAACCCTGAGAAGTTCTCTTTCAGTGATGAAACAAAACCTTTAGAAAATCAAAGAAGCTGCCATATCACCTATACCAATGATAAGGTACACGATATCTTGAAAACAGGCTTCGAAAAGTCTCCTATGTTTCAAGGACGTATTAAAGGACTCGGACCTAGATACTGTCCTTCCATTGAAGATAAGATTAATCGCTTTGCTGAAAGAGAGCGTCATCAAATCTTCGTGGAACCGGAAGGATGGAATACCGTGGAAATCTATGTAAATGGTTTCTCTACTTCACTACCAGAAGATGTACAATACAAAGCGATGCAACTAATCCCTGGTTTCGAGAATGCAAAAATTTTCCGCCCAGGGTATGCTATCGAATATGATTTCTTCCCACCAACACAATTGAAAGCTACCCTAGAAACAAAGAAAATTGAAAACCTTTTCTTTGCAGGACAAATCAACGGAACAACTGGATACGAAGAAGCAGCTTCTCAAGGTATGATGGCGGGTATCAATGCTCACAATAAGGTTTACGAGAAAGAAGCTTTCACGCTTAGCCGTTCGGATGCCTATATTGGTGTATTGATTGATGATTTGATCAATAAAGGTACTAATGAGCCTTACCGTATGTTTACTTCTCGAGCAGAATACAGAATTCTCTTGAGACAAGATAATGCAGATATGCGTTTGACCCCTATGGGATATAAGCTGGGACTAACCTCTGAGGACAGATATAATCAATACCAGACAAAGCAGGCGAATATTGACTCCCTAACACAACTGGTGAATGATTTCAGTCTTAAAACAAAAGATGCTAATCCTATCCTAGAGGAAAAGGGGCTTAAGCCATTGGCACAAGGTATGAAAGCTGCTCAAGTATTGAAGCGTCCGGAAATAGATATCACTACCTTATCAGAACTGTCTCCAGAGCTAAAAGAAAAGATGGAGTCTTTCAATCAAAAAGAACTGGAAGAAACCGAAATCCTCTTGAAGTATGAAACCTATATCGAAAAAGAGGAAAAGCTAGCAGGAAAATTGAATTCCTTGGAAACTTTTAAAATTCCAGAGCTATTCGACTTCAAATCTGTAACAGCTCTTTCGGCAGAAGGTCGTGAAAAAATGAATGCAATACAGCCAAAGACTCTAGGACAAGCATCAAGAATTAGTGGAGTAACTCCTTCAGATATTTCGATCTTGATGGTACACCTACAAAAATAAGCTTAGAAAAGTTTTATACTTTTTTAAGTGTGGAAGACATATTCTCTACTTATTTTTAGCGGAGAATATGTCTTTTTTTTGATTAAATTTTACCCTGCTTTTGAATTCTATATACAATAGTACCAGATATCGACAATGGCTTTATGGGTTTTTAGGATTAGCTACTATCTTCTCTTTTAGTGCTTGTTCTAATGAGATTCCCCCATCTGGTGGCCCAAAAGATATGGTTCCTCCAAAAATGATGTTGTCTATTCCTAAAAGGGGACAAGTCAATTATACTGATCAAGAACTGATTCTTTACTTCGATGAAAGAGTACAACAAGATCAACTTAAACAAAAGTTGATCATTACTCCTTATGACAAAGACTTTGGTTATAGAATCAAAGTGAAAAAGAATAGGGTTAAAATTGTATTTGATTCTCTTCTTCAAGAAAACACTACCTATTCTCTGGATTTTCAAGATGGTATCGTAGATGTCACAGAGAAAAATCCTGCCAGTAATATGTTTATCTACTTCAGTACTGGAGAAGCATTAGACTCCATGAATATTATAGGAAGTGTTATTGATTTATATACTGGTAAACCCGTACAAGATGCTATAGTCTTGCTTTATGATGCGAATGATACTTTAGATATTGAAGAAGACTACCCCAAGTATGTAGCGAAAACCAATTCTATCGGAATGTATATTCTGGATCGTTTCAAAAGTGGTAACTACTATGTCTATGCCTTGAAAGATGAAGATCGTAACTATAAGTATTCTCTGAGACATGAGTTAATCGGCTTCTTTGAAGCTCCTATTGAAATACAGTCAACAATCTCTCAATTAAAAATCCCAATCGTAGATTATGATACTAGACCTCTATCTTTTGGTAAAGTATCAAAAGATAATAAAGACCTTCTATTAACCTTTAATAAAGGGTTACTAAATTATAGGGTAGAAATTCAAGATACTCCTTATAAAGATAGTATCTTCCATACAATGGACCCAAAGGAAGGTATTATCAGACTTCTATATACAGGAAAAGAACCTATGTCTGATTCTATAGAAGTCATGTTCTCAGTCACTGACTCTATAGAGCAAGAATTGGATAGTACTGCTTTTATACAATTTGAAAAAGTAGATACTTCAAAGGAGGAAAAAGAAGAGAAAGGAAGTGGTGGTTTTCTTGGACTAGGAAAAGGAGACTCCAAAACTATCAAACGTTCACTTTTTTCTTTTCAGCTAAAAGAACCTACGGATAGTCGAATTATACAGGATGATAGCTTTAGAGTTGTTTTGGACTTTGGTACTCCAGTAACGGACATCAACTACGACAGTATATATATTTTTGATAAGAGTGACACGCTTTTACTTGACCGAAAAATTACACTCAATCATAATGGAACAGAAGCTGATCTAGGGCTATTCAAAATGGATAGTGCTTTTACCTTATGGTTTAAAGAAGCCTCTTTTATTTCTTATAAAGGAGATTCTTCCAGTAGTAATCAGTCTTCATTTCAAGTCAAAGATGAAGAGCAATATGGAGCCATCGAGGGGGAGATTAAAGGTTCTCCTACATCTTTTTTTGTTCAACTTGTAGACAATAATTATCAAGTAGTCCAAGAAGTCTACAATCAGAAACTTTTCCGCTTTGAATATATCAAGCCTGGAAATTACTATGTAAGAGTTTTAATTGATGAAAATGGGGATGGTATTTGGAGTAAAGGTGATTTTAAAAAACGTATTCCACCTGAGCCTATAGTA
Organism: Algivirga pacifica; assembly: GCF_039543525.1. NCBI lineage: Bacteria > Pseudomonadati > Bacteroidota > Cytophagia > Cytophagales > Flammeovirgaceae > Algivirga > Algivirga pacifica. Next base: position 130,748 of record NZ_BAABJX010000022.1, on the reverse strand, counting down.
TATTATAAGAATGGAAAAGTCTTAAACGTAATCGCTAACTGGGAGATTAGTCGAGATGAACTCATTATTGATTTAGATGAAAAGGAAAATAGTAAGAAGCGTTAAGTATTCATCTTAAAATGAGTCGCCTTTTAAGAATCTTTTAAAGCCCCTTTTGGGGCTTTTATTTTAAATAAAAATTGCCTTTATATTTTTAAGCGTTCCTACATAGTTTTGTAACGCGTATCAATTATATCAGCCAATCAGCTAGTCTAATATATATCCCTCATTTATATTGATAAAGGTAACAGCCTGAGTTATTCACTTCTTAATAGCCTATAATTCATTCAAAAATAAGTTATCAACACCTTACACTCTCACTTGTGAATAACTTAAGTATTATACTCTCACAGAAATGTACTTAACTTTCTATATTTCAACTATTTAATGAAATAATCTAATCGTTAACTGTAATAGCCTTATCGTAAATATTTGATTTTCAGATATTTATACTTCATCATCAGATAAATGTGAATAAAATAAGTTATTATCAACAGTTTATTCACAATAAATCCTCCTTCTGTGAATAACCTGTTGATAAGTCAGATTAAAACTGAATAATTCAACCTTACAGCAATAGTTATCCACAAATAAACTGGAGATTATTACCTACAATCTGTAAAACCTTCCCTTTTTACACTATTCACAGCTTATCCACAACTTATTCACAATTAAAGATAGACTATTCACATATCAACAATATAGTAATAGTCTGTTTATCATATGATTATGGAAGTATTCACAGTCAATTGTGAATAAGCTGATCCTTCATCAACATATTCACAAAGTGAGTCTTCAAAACTAATGGAATAAATCCTTTTAGAAAAACGTTTTATTCAATCAATAATGTTGATAAAAAGACTATCCACAATGATTTCATTTTAGGTTTCTAAAATTAGAATTTACCCTGTGAATAACTTTTTTAAAAGTTGCTTACAGATTTAGTAAATGCGCTTTTTTTATATAAAAAATGATTACTTTATAGATGCTATTTAAATTCATTTAAATAAATTGTTTAAATGATAAACAAAGTTGGATTAATACTATAAGTTATCCACATATTCACACATCAGTTTATTAGAAATTTGTGAATAGTGAATAGTGCGTGAATAAGTGCCTTATTTATCAACAGCTATTCACATTATCATAAACCTCTAATTATCCACAAAAACCTGTCAACATTCCTGTGAATAAAAACAGGGGGTTATACACGGTCTATTCACAATGAGTATCCTACAAGATTACTTTATAAACTCCCGTTGATAACTAATATATTAAACTATATATCAGTAAGTTATGATGTTTGTAAGTTGTGGATATCTCATCAAATAATGTGAGTAAGTCAAAGTATTCACATATTCACACTACTATTACTATTATAAAGAGAATAGAAAATTAATTTTTCTTTTTTTTATCTATAAATAGTAATGTTGATAAACTAAAAAAAGCCTGAACCTATGAATCAAAAAAGCATGTTCCAAAGTGTATTCATCTGTTTCCTTTTATTCATCAGTATAAAAGGAGTTGCGCAGGATAATACCATTGCGCTGGCAGATGAGTATTACATCAACGGAGAATATGAAAAAGCTTTAGAAATATATAAGAAGGTTGCGAAGAATAAGGAAGAAATATACAAGATCCATAAAAACTATCTGGATGTGTTGATTCGTCTGGAACAAGAGAAAGAGGCGAAAAAGTATTTAAGAAAATTGGTTAAAGCAGAACCTACCAACATTACCTATAATGTAGATTATGCTCGCTTTATGTTTATGCAAGGTGATTCTACCAAAGCCACAGAACAATTGTATGCTTTTGCCAATGAACTGAAGAAAGAACCAGAGCAGCTTAAACATGTAGCACATTATCTGATTGACTACAATATGTTTGATGGTGCAGAGTATTGTTACTTGTTAGGGGAGAAACATAGTAATGAGAACTTTAACTTTGAGAAGGCTGATCTTTATTCCTTATGGGGAAAGAAAGATAAGATGATAGAAGAGTATATGACAGCTCTCAAGGAAGATGAAAGTCAAAAGGAGTATGTGGAGATGGCCTTACAAGATCGACTCAGCAAAGAGAGTGAATACATTCTTTTGGAAGAAGCTTTAATTCGCAATGTACAGAAGCATCCCAATCAGGTAGTTTACGGAGAGTTATTGATGTGGTATTACCTACAACGCAACGAGTTTTATAAGGCATTTTTTCAGGCAAAGTCGATTGATAGACGAAAAAGGCTGGAAGGTTTTAAGGTTTTTGAGATTGGTAAGATTGCTTTAAATAATAAAGATTACGAAACAGCTATCAAAATTTTTGAGTACTTGGTAGAGCGTTATAATAATCAGGCGGTATATGCAGGTGCTCGCAAAATGTTGATAAGGTCGAAGGAATTGTTGGTAAAAAATACCTTTCCTGTTGATAAAACTAAAATAGAGTCTTTGGTACAGGACTACCAAAAGATTATTGATGAGGTAGGAATCAAAAGTACTACTGCTGATGCAGTAAGAAATATGGCTTTATTACAGGCATTTTATCTTGACCAGAGAGATGAGGCTATTGAAGTACTGGAGAGTTTGATTAATAACCGAACAGTTCATAGGAAATTGTTAGCACAAGCAAAATTGGACCTCGGAGATATTTACTTATTGAAGGGAGAGCCTTGGGAAGCTTCCTTGCTTTACTCTCAAGTGGAAAAGTCGGAGAAAGAAACAACCATAGGACATTATGCTAAATTGAAGAATGCTAAACTCTCTTACTATACTGGGGAATTTAAGCTTGCTAAAGATCACCTGAATATCCTTAAACTGGCTACTTCTAGAGAGATCTCCAATGATGCCATGGAATTGGCATTATTGATTGATGATAACCTCAACCTGGATACTACAGCAGCTGCTATGCAAGAGTATGCCCGTATTGATTTATTGGTATTTCAAGGAAGAATAGAGGAAGCCCTAAAGGGATATGAACAAATGTTGATAACTTATAAGGGACATAATCTCACAGATGAAGTGTTATGGCAGCAATCACAATTATTGATACGAATGGGACGTTTTGAAGAGGCTTTAGTTCCATTGAAAGATATCGTTAACTTCTATCCTTATGATCTATGGGCGGATGATGCCAATTTTGTACTGGGAGAATTATACGAGAGAGAACTCTCTGACAAAGAGAAGGCGATGGATTACTACAAAGATCAATTGATCAAGTTTAAGGGAAGCAGTTACGGTGTAGAGGCCCGTAAGCGCTTTCGATACTTAAGGGGAGATAATATTAATTGAGTTATGAATGATGAGTTATGAGTTAAAAATTTTAACTCATAACTCATCATTCGTAAGTTATTAACTTTCCTTCTGGACTATAAAAATCATACGATCTGAATTATTCTTATCAAAAGGATTAAGTGCGTAATCGCCAAAAGTGTGAATAACTTTTAGATTAGCCTTTTCAAAACAATGTTGGAAATCCTTTTCTGTCATAGCTTTGACACGCTCTGTAAAAATATAATCACGACCATCATCATTAAAAGCAATCTCTTTGAATACAAATTGATCCTTCAGGAACTTATGAATCATAAAGGTAATATGATCTCTTTGTATGTCTTCTTTTTTGGGTAAGCTGTTGATAACTTTATAGGTATTGAAGTAATCCATGACCAAAATACCTCCTTTCTTTAGATTTTGAGCGGTACATTGTATTGCCTTGATATCCTCTATAGTAGTTTCAAAATAGCCAAAGCTGGTAAACATATTGAAGACATAGTCAAAGGCTTCTTCTTTATAAGTAAGGCGCATATCATGCTGCGTAAAAGTCAAACGCTCATTGGCAAACTGTCTGGCGTAAGTGATATTGGCCTCAGAAAGATCTAACCCTTCTACCTTTAACCCTTTATTGTTGAGGTAAATAGAATGTCTGCCTTTGCCACAAGCCAGATCCATGATTAGTTGTTGATCGGTAACCTCTAGAAAGCGAATGAGGTTATCCATAAAAAATTGAGCTTCAGAGTCGTCTCGATTACGGTACAGGAGATGATAATATGTTGTATTAAACCACTCATCAAACCACTCTTTCTTTTTCCCCATAATAATATTGTTTAGCCTAGCGTGAAAAATGCGTCCAAATATATCAATGAAACATCTTATTATTCAACAAAGGAATTTGTGATTTGATCAATTTTTTCGGGATTTAATTATTCAACTATTCCATTATTTAATTATAGATAGTTTCGTAATTTTGTGATTTGAACGACGAATATAAGTTCCAGTAATTCTAAGAGCATGTCAGAAAATAAATATAATCGATATACCGTTACCTCAGCGCTTCCATACGCTAATGGTCCTTTGCACATTGGACACATTGCAGGCTGTTACCTTCCTGCAGATATATATGTGAGATCGTTGAGATTGATGGGCAAGGAGGTAGCTTTTATTTGTGGAAGTGATGAACATGGAGCGGCGATCACGATTAGAGCGCAAAAAGAAGGAGTAACACCACATGACATTATTGACAAGTATCACAATATAAATAAAAAAGCGTTCAAGGATTTCGGTATTGATTTCGATATCTATCATAGAACGTCAGCACCAACACATATAGAGACCGCTCAGGATTTCTTTAAGGAGTTGGATGCTAAAGGTAATTTCGAGATCAAGGAGTCAGAACAGTACTATGATGCTAAAGCAGATCAGTTCTTGGCTGATCGATATATTACTGGTACATGTCCTAAATGTAAAAGTGAAGGAGCCTATGGAGATCAGTGTGAAAAATGTGGTTCTTCACTAAGTCCTACAGAACTTATAGATCCTAAATCAACAATCACAGGAGAAACACCTGTATTGAAGCGTACAAAGCATTGGTATTTACCAATGGACAAGCATGAAGGCTGGATCAAGGAATGGTTGGACAAAGGAGTATTGGATGGAGTACAACAACATGATCCTAAAGAATGGAAAACACATGTACTGGGACAATGTCGTTCATGGGTAGAACAAGGCCTACAGCCAAGAGCGATGACCAGAGACCTGACCTGGGGTGTACCAGTTCCAGTGGAAGGAGGAGAAGGCAAAGTACTTTACGTATGGTTGGATGCTCCAATTGGTTATATCTCTGCGACTAAAGATTGGGCACAGGAGAAAGGTAAAAACTGGGAGGATTACTGGAAAAAAGAAGATACCAAATTGGTACACTTTATCGGTAAGGATAATATCGTATTCCACTGTATCATTTTCCCGATTATCCTAAAAGCACATGGTGACTTTGTTCTTCCGAATAATGTTCCTGCCAATGAGTTCTTGAATCTGGAAGGAGCAAAGTTATCAACATCCAGAAATTGGGCAGTATGGTTACATGAATATCTGGAAGACTTCCCAGGTAAAGAAGATGTATTACGTTACGTATTGACGGCTATTGCTCCTGAGAACAAGGATGCGGAGTTTACTTGGAAGGGCTTCCAGGAGAGAAATAATAATGAGTTGGTAGCTACCTTGGGTAATTTTATCAACAGAGCATTGGTACTTACCAACAAGTATTATGACGGGGCTATTCCTGAGAGAGGTGCTTTGTCTGAGATGGAAGACAATCTGATTAAAGAAGTAGAGGAATTCCCTACCAAGATTTCTCAATTGATTCAGGCATATAAGTTCAAGGAAGCACAAGCCGAGATGATGAACTTGGCTCGTTTGGGTAACAAGTACTTGGCTGATACAGAGCCTTGGAAGTTGGTAAAGGAAAATCCTGAGCAGGTCAAAACGATTATGAACCTGGCAGTGCAGATTACAGCTAATTTAGCAATTGTGATGCAACCATTCCTTCCGTCAACTGCGAGTAAATTACAAGGGATGTTGGCACTGGAAGAGTTGAGCTGGGAGAAAGCTGGAAGCGTAGATCTTATTCCTGCTGGACATAAGATTGAAAAACCTAGTTTGTTGTTTGAGAAAATTGAGGATAAAGCAATCGATGCTCAAATCGAGAAATTGGAGCAAACAAAGCTAGCGCAGCAAGCAGCAGAGCCTCAAAAAGAAGTAACTACTTTTGACGATTTCCAAAAGATGGATATCCGCGTGGGTACAATCTTGGCTGCAGAAAAAGTAAAGAAAGCGAAAAAGCTTCTACAGTTGACCGTAGATACCGGAATTGACAAGAGAACAATTGTTAGTGGTATTGCTGAACACTATGCTCCAGAAGATATCGTAGGAAAGCAAGTCAGCGTCTTGGTCAACCTTGAGCCACGTAAAATCCGTGGAATTATGTCAGAAGGTATGATTTTGATGGCGGAGGATAAAGACGGATCGCTATCTTTTGTATCACCTATTAGTACGGTATCAGAAGGAAGTACGATTAGATAGTAATACAAAAGAAGTATTAGTTTTAACCAACATACTATAAAAAGGCAATACCAGAGAATAGTCCATTAGAGTGTAAGAATAAACGATCGCATCTCACCACGATTATAATCTTACAAAATTTACTCTATGCTGTTCTAGGTATTGCCTTTTCTGTATCTTGAGCCTATTATAGGATATTTTTTATTGAGAATTTTAATAAACGAAGACTGAACATGAATAAGAAAAATATGACACTCGTGATGGGTGTACTTTTGCTACTTTGTGGTATTGTATGTGTAGTAATGGGAATAAAAAATTATACTACAGGAATGGAAGGATATCAACAACTTTTCATTTTGGGGGCAGTAGCAATGGGGTTGTCAACCTTGAGATTTTTTCAGTATAAAAAAATGAGTAAGAATGAGTAGAATGCTTTGGAGGAGACTATGCCGAGTTACTTTTTTATCATTGACCTTTTTTGGTACTCAAGAGATAAAAGCACAGGTATACGCTCCTTATAATCAAGATTACTATCATTTAGTTGATCGTATGTTGATCAAAGGAGATGGAGGGGTACATTCATCCTTTCGTCCTTTGGATCGTTCAGATATTGTTGCTTTAGCGATAAAGAATGGAAAAAGGAGCGGGGCAGATCTGTTTAATCAAAAGTATCTTCTACGGGATAATTGGGGATATGTAACCGATAGTATACAAACAGAAAGGAAGCAACCATTTCTCAAATATTTCTATCAGCAAGAAGGAGCTGTTTACAGTGTAGAGGAAGATAACTTTCGACTACAGATTGATCCAGTTTTACATACGTTGATTGCGAGAGATAGTAAAGTGGAGTATACACCTTACTACAATACTAGAGGAATAACTTTAAGAGGAGAGTTAGATAATAAGATTGGCTTTTATGCTTATCTGGTAGATAATCAGATGCGCGTTCCTTCTGTAATAGAAGATCGTTTAGGACAGCAAAATGCCTTTCCAGGAGAGGGTTTCTGGAAAAAGGGCGAAAATGCAGAGGGACAATATGACTTCTTTTCTGCCAGAGGATATATCACATTTAATTTGACTCAGAGTATTGATGTACAAGCAGGGTATGATCGTAATTTTATAGGGGATGGTTATCGATCATTATTATTGTCTGCCCATGCGAATGATTACCTCTTTACGCGTATCAATACTAAGGTATGGAAACTTCAGTATACCAACCTTTTTGCAAAGCTGATTGCCGATAACAATAAGGTGAATGATGTTTATCCACAAAAGTATTTAGCGCTGCATCATCTTAGCTTAAATGTGACCAAAAATTTCAATATAGGTTTATTTGAGTCTGTAATGCATTGGGGAGATTGGGAAATAGGCTATTTGAATCCTATGATGTTCTATAGGGCTTTGGAACATGATTTAGGAGATGGTCATAGTGTCAAGATCGGTTTGGATGCAAAATGGAATGTATTCAATACGTTACTGCTATACACACAGCTGGTTATTGATGACCTTAAGGTAAGGGACCTGATACAAGGAACCGGCTGGTTTGCCAATAAGCAAGCGCTACAGACAGGTTTGAAATATATAGATGTATTGGGGATAGATAATCTTGACCTACAAGCAGAATATAATGTGGTAAAACCTTATATGTATTCCCATTACCTAGGAGCAGAATGGAACGATCAAGTTTATCCTGGAGCCTATCAACATTACAATCAACATTTAGCACATCCATTAGGAGCTAACTTCAGGGAATATATAGGTGTCCTGAGGTATCAACCTTCTGCACTGCCAAGATTACAATTGAGAGTCAAAGGGATTTATGCTCTCCAAGGAAAGAACTCCAATACGGAAAACTGGGGAAGTGACATATTTCTTAGTTACAGTGATCGAGTACAGGAATATGGTAATTATATCGGGCAAGGTATTCAATCCACTTATAAGCTAGGAGAGGTGAATGTTAGTTATCAACTGTTTCATAATTTCTTTTTAGATCTAAGACATATTTATCGATCAGTCTCAACAGGAGAGGAGGAAGCATCTACTCCGATGCACTTAAGCAGTTTTGGAATACGCTGGAACGCATCTCAAAGAATGATAGATTATTAAAATTATAAGGCTAAGGTTGTAGAGACAATCTTAGCTTTTTTGTTATTACGATAAGAAGCAGTACTTTTTGTGGTTAATAACCAACAACCATATTTACCATAAATAAACAACATGAGAATCACTATCGACCCAAAAGAAGTAGATACTGCTACCTTTCATCGTAACTTGTTAGCATCTGTAGGGCCTAGGCCTATTGCGTTTGCGAGTACAATGGATAAGGAAGGAAATGTAAACCTAAGTCCGTTTAGCTTTTTTAATGCCTTTAGTGCCAATCCTCCTATATTGATTTTCTCTCCTGCCAGAAGAGTTCGAAACAATACTATCAAACATACTTTGGAAAATGTTAGAGAAATACCTGAAGTAGTGATTGGTGTTGTAGATTATAGTATTGTAGAGCAAATGTCTCTAGCTAGTACGGAATTTGACAAAGGAGTGAATGAGTTTGCCAAAGCGGGTTTTACAGAAGAGAAAGCCATATATGTCAAGCCACCACTAATAGGAGAGGCCTTGGTACAATTTGAGTGTAAGGTAAAAGAAGTTATCGCTTTAGGAGATGAAGGAGGAGCTGGAAATCTCATTATATGTGAGGTATTGTTGATGCATGCGAAAAAGACCATACTAGATAAAAATGGTATAGTGGATAGTGTAAAGTTAGATTTGGTAGGTCGTATGGGAGGCAACTGGTATGTAAGGGCTAATAGGGATGCGATGTTTGAAGTGCCCAAGCCAGCCCCTGATGCGAGCTCTATAGGTATTGATGCTTTGCCGGAAGAAATTCGTAAAAGTGGTGTTTTGACGGGGAATAATCTTGCTCGTCTGGGAAGTGTGACTCATATGCCAACATTGATAGAACTAGAGGAGATAGAGACCTACCAAGTAAAAGGAAACCCTCATGAGTTAGCGAGTTTTTTGTTGGATGATGGAAAAATCATGGAAGCATGGAAGGTATTATTGACAACGTTTGAAAAGTAATCCTTCTTTTTTTAACAATTTTCTATGCAAACCGTTATCAATGTGGTAAAGCTTAGTAAATCACCATAGTTTCTGGAATAGAATCCTACACTTTAGGTGTTTTTTAAGTAATATTGCAACTTTCAATGATAAAAAGTACTTCTACTATTTCTTATAGTTTAAAAGTATTTATGAAAGTCCATTCACTTTTATAAATATTCTCAAGAGGAAAGAGTAATAACGATTTAAATACAACGATTTCAGTGACGTTGACCTGCTACTTTTTGGCAAAAGCCAACAGCGTACTGAATATGACTAACTGTGAATGCAGGACACAGATAAAAATTCAAGAAAATGTTCGTCAAACCTGGTTCATTACTGGCTCAGATTAACTCTCCAGAAGAATTAAGAGAGGTTGATGCAGATAAACTGTTAGATGTTTGTACTGAGTTACGTCAATACATTATTGATCATGTCTCTGTATTTGGAGGGCACTTTGGTGCAAGCCTTGGTGTCGTAGAACTAACAGTAGCCTTGCATTATGTATTCAATACTCCAGAGGATAAATTGGTATGGGATGTAGGGCATCAGGCATATGGACATAAGATATTGACTGGTAGAAGGGACCAGTTTCATACTAATAGACAATACGGAGGAATTTCAGGCTTTCCTAGAAGGGCAGAGAGCCATTATGATGATTTCGGGGTAGGACACTCTTCTACTTCAATAGGAGCTGCACTAGGTATGGCATTAGCTTCTAAACAGAAAGGAGAGTTGGATCGTCAACACATCGCTGTAATTGGAGATGGAGCTATGACGGCAGGGATGGCGTTTGAGGCGATGAACCATGCTGGAGTTTCCGATACTAATTTATTGATCGTTTTGAACGATAACTGTATGTCAATTGATCCAAATGTTGGAGCATTAAAGGATTACTTGACGGATATTACAACCTCACCTCTTTACAATAAGATTCGTTCTGAGGTTTCTAGCATGCTAAAGAGTATCAAGACTGTAGCCCCTCAGGTACAACAGGTAGCAAGTACACTAGAAACATCTATGAAGACCGCTTTGCTTAAGCAAAGTAATCTTTTTGAAGCATTGAACTTACGTTACTTTGGTCCGGTAGATGGTCATGACATTAATCACTTGGTTAGTGTTATGGAAGATTTAAAGCATATTCCGGGACCTAAGTTATTGCATTGTGTCACAACTAAAGGGAAAGGCTTTAAGCCCGCGGAGGAAAACCAAACAAAGTGGCACGCTCCAGGGAAATTTAACAAGGATACTGGAGAGATTAACAAGACGGTTCATCCAACACCTCAAGCACCTAAGTATCAGGTAGTGTTTGGAGAAACTATTCTTGAGCTGGCGAAGCAGAATGAAAAAATCATGGGAGTAACTCCTGCAATGCCATCGGGTTCTTCATTGAATATTATGATGAAAGAGATGCCGGATAGAGCATTGGATGTGGGTATTGCAGAGCAACATGCAGTGACTGTATCAGCAGGTATGGCAGTACAAGGGATGGTTCCTTTCTGTAATATTTATTCTTCATTTATGCAGCGTGCTTATGATCAGGTGGTCCACGATGTATGTATTCAGAATCTTCCTGTAGTATTCTGTTTGGATCGTGCAGGCTTTGCAGGAGCAGATGGTGCCACTCATCATGGTGCTTATGATTTGTCCTATATGCGCTCTATTCCTAATCTAGTAGTATCTTCTCCAATGAATGAGTCGGAGTTAAGAAACTTGATGTTTACAGCAACAGAACATAATGGGCCATTTTCTATTCGCTATCCAAGAGGGCAAGGTGTTATGCCGGAATGGAGAACACCAATGGAAAAAGTTGAAGTTGGTACAGGTAGAAAAATCAAGGATGGCGAAGAGGTTGCTATTCTAACTCTTGGACATATTGGTAATTATGTAGTTGAACTACAGGAACGCTTTGAAGCTGAAGGTTTAAATCCTGCACATTACGATATGCGTTTTGTGAAACCATTAGATGGTAACATGCTACATGAAGTATTCAGTAAGTACAAAAAGGTAATTACGGTTGAGGATGGTTGTATCATGGGTGGTTTTGGTAGTGCTGTTCTAGAATGGATGGTAGATCATAATTATACTTCTTCTGTAAAAAGGCTAGGTATTCCTGATGAGGTCATTGAGCAGGGAACTCAGTTGGAACTACAGCGTTATGCTGGTTTTGATCATGAGGGAATACTGAATGCAGTAAAAGAAATGACAGAAGTAAAAACAATATACTCCAAGTAATATTTTCTGGAATTAAGTTTATAAAAAAAGCACTATTAGGAAGTTACTCCCTGATAGTGCTTTTTTTTATAAATTTAATATCACCTTAATAAGCATTCACTTCATCGTACCATTCTACAAATTTTTTCAGCCCATCGTGGATAGATGTTTTAGGCATATATCCTAAAAGCTCTTGCGCTTTATCGATATTGGCATAAGTGATGTTTACATCTCCAGCTTGCATAGGAAGCTGCTCTATCACCATTTCCTGTTCAGTAACCTGATCGATGGTATTAATCAGTTCAGATAATTTGACAGGAGTATGGTTACCAAGATTAATGATTTCATAGACGTTTTGATGGTTCTCTACATATTTCAGCGCTCTAAAAATACCATCAATAGTATCATGTATAAATGTATAGTCCCTGGCAGAAGAACCATCACCAAACATTTGAATACCTTCTCCATTTTGGATTTTTCTCACAAATTTGTGAATAGCAAGATCAGGGCGCTGTCTTGGTCCATAGACTGTAAAGAAACGAAGGTTGAGAATATCCATATTATAAAGACTATGATAAGTATAGTTCATCAACTCACAAGATCGTTTACTAAAGGCATAAGGTGATATAGGACCATTCACCTCATCAGTCTCCGTAAATGGTATTTTTGTATTGTTTCCATAAACAGAAGAGGAGGAGGCAAATACCATTTTATGAACCTTGCGTTGGCGCATTAACTCCAGAATATTGTTAGTTCCTTGAATATTCGTTTGTATGTAGGAGCCTGGATTTTCTATAGAAGGTCTTACTCCTGCTTTGGCTGCTAAATGGATCACCATATCAAACTCAGGGATAGTTTGTAAAGCAGTCATGTCACAGAAATCTATCTCCTGAAAGGTAAAGTTTGGATGGTCTATAAAATGAGATAGGTTACGTTCTTTGATTTTTCGATCATAAAAGGGATCAAAGTTATCAAGACCAATAACAGAATAACCTTCTTCTAAAAGCTTTTCAGATAAATGGGAACCAATAAATCCCGCCGTACCAGTTAATAAAATTCTATTCATAATGCCTGTATTCACAGAGTTATAATTGACAGTAAAGGCAAAAGTCAGTCAACAATTATTGCTATATTAACATTTTAAGTTCGAGAATCCCTAAAATATTTCTATTCTGGCTTATTATAGTTAAATAATGAGTTAAGAAAGGTTTTATTCTTCTACTTTACTAACCTATGATCTTTTGAATTTATGCTGAAAAAACTGCTTTGGACGGTATTGACTTTTGTAGTATTATATCTTTTGTGGAACTATGAACATGTGATTTATGGAGCGCGTCAGGGCTACGGCCAATTAAAAGTCTTGATGGAGGCTAGACCTATTGAAGAATACTTACAAGACGCTGATTATCCAGAGGATAAAAAAGAAAAATTAAGATTGGTGCAGGAGATCCGACAGTTTACAATTGATTCCCTAGGATTAAATGAATCTGGAAGTTATCGTAAAATGTTTGATCAGCAAGGTAAACCATTATTGTGGACAGTAACCGCTTGCCAGCCTTTTGCATTGGAAGCAAAGGAATGGACTTTTCCGATTTTAGGAACGTTTTCTTACAAAGGTTTTTTTGAGTATGACCTTGCTCAGAAAGAACAAAGAGAGTTGGATAAGGACGGTTGGGATACCCGTATAGGAGAGGTGAGTGCTTGGTCTACTCTTGGGGTTCTGAATGATCCTATATTATCCTCTACACTTGATCGTAATATAGGAAGTCTTACTCAATTAGTGATCCATGAGTTGACCCATGGAACTTTGTATATCAAAAATAATGTGACCTATAATGAGAACTTGGCTGATTTTGTAGGAGATGAAGGAGCCAAGTTATTTTTGGCATATAAGTATGGAGTAGAAAGTGAAGAGTATCAACGTTATCTTAATCGAAAAGAAGATAGAAAGAAGTTTTCAGAGTATATATTATCCTCTACCAATCGCCTAGATTCTTTATATAGTTCTTTTGATGAAACAATTCCTTTGGAAGAAAAAAAATTACAAAAGGAACAATTGATTACTGAGATTATGAAAGGATTGATTACGGTCGATTTTTATAATAAAAATTACTACACTTATTTTCAGGACTTTCAGCCTAACAATACTTTTTTTATGAGTTATAAAAGGTATAGAGAAAGGCAAAATCAGTTTAGAGAACAGTTTGAGCAGGAGTTTGATAGTGATTTCCAGGCTTATTTTAAATACTTAAAGGAAACCTATAAACCTTTGTTTTAATTAAAAATGAAGGATACCTCACTTTTTTACTGCTTATAATTTTTTAAGAAGCTTAAAATAAAGTACATTATTAGGACTATATAAAAAATATCAAAAGCGATTCTCTTTTGATATTTTCATTTGAAACAAAACAGAATGATCATTCGTTCTGTATTTGTAAAGAGACTTTTAAGATTGCTATTCTGGCTAAATAAAGATATAATGAATACAGTGGTTAATACAACGATTAATGATCTGGAAAGAGTTTTTCAGAAACAAAAAGTAAAAGCAATAGAGTGGCGAACAAGTACTGCCAAAGAGCGTATTCATCGTTTAAAGAAGTTGCAACGTTATATGTTATCACATCAAAAAGAGATAGAACAAGCTCTTCATATTGATTTGAGAAAGCATGAGGTGGAGGCCGTTATGACGGAAATTTATGTGGCTAACAAAGAAATTAAGGAGTGTATTAAACACCTGAAGGGATGGATGAAGCCCAAATATGTATCCACACCGTTACCATTATTTACAACTTCTGGAAAGGTCGTTTATGAGCCTAAAGGGGTCAGTTTGATCATTGCTCCCTGGAATTATCCTTTCTTTTTGCAAATGGGACCATTTGTCAATGCGATTGCCGCAGGAAATACGGCCATTTTAAAGCCTTCTGAAATGACTCCTCATGTTTCTTCCATCGTTAAGAAGATCATTAGTGAGGTATTTGAGGAAGAGGAGGCATATGTGGCTGAAGGTGGAGTAGAGGTATCTACTGCTTTACTGGAGATGCCTTTTGATCATATTTACTTTACAGGTAGTCCGCAAGTTGGAAAGATTATTATGAATGCGGCAGCCAAGAACTTAAGTTCAGTGACCTTAGAGCTAGGAGGAAAATCACCAGTAGTTGTAGATAAAAAAGTCAACCAAAAAGATGCTGCTAAAAAAATTATATGGGGCAAGTTGACCAATATGGGACAGACCTGTGTCGCTCCGGATTATTTATTGGTGCATGAAGAGATAGAGAAGGAATTCTTAGATGCTTTACAGGAATCCATGCAAAAAATGTACAATGCAGATGGAAAAGGTATACAACAGGCAGAGGCATTAAGTAGAATTGTAAATGAGAGGCACTTTGATCGTATCGTTGGGATTATAGAAGATGCGATCGTCAAAGGAGCTGAGGTCGTATGCGGAGGTACATGGGATCGTGATGATTTATATATTGCTCCAACGATTTTAAGAAATGTGACAGAGGATATGAAAGTGATGCAGGAAGAGATATTTGGACCATTGCTTCCTGTGAATACTTATAAGACTTTGGAAGAGGCTATTGAAATAGTTGATAGAAGAGAAAAGCCATTGGCTTATTATATATTCAGTAAAAGTCGAAGAGCACAAAAGTATTTACTCAACCACTCTACCGCAGGATCTACAGCGATTAATGAAACGATATTACAGGTAGCACACCCGCATTTGCCATTTGGAGGGGTAAATAATAGTGGTATAGGAAAAGCAAATGGGTATTACTCATTCCTGGAGTTTAGTAATCAGCGTTCAGTCTTGAAACAAAAAGTTGGATTGACCAATATGAGTATGCTGTATCCTCCATATACTCCTTTCAGTGCAACAATGATTAATACATTGAAAAAGTGGTTTTAAAAAAATAAGACTACCTATCAACCGATAGGTAGTCTTATTTTTAGAATTGTGTAAAGTTCTGCCAGAACTTATCCTCAGGCAATTTGGCCGTAATTCTTACAGGCTCCTTTTTAGTAGGATGCATGAATTCTAGTTGTCTAGCATGCAAGTGAATGCTTCCATTTCTATTTTTTATTTTATCCTTATATTTCAAGTCACCGTTGATAGTACAACCAATTTTTGCTAGTTGAGCTCTAATTTGGTGTGGTCTTCCCGTTTTAGGGTTAACTTGTACAAGGTAATATTGTCCTACTTTACCTAAAAGTTTATAGGATAACTCAGCCCTTTGTCCACCTCTACGATCAGACTCATAACAATGTACCCTATTCTTTTCAGTATCTTTCTTGATCCAATGGATTAAAGTATCCTCATCTTCAGGAGGACGATTGCTAACTAAGGCCCAATAGGTCTTTTTTACGGAGCGATCCTGAAATTGCTTAGACAAGCGATCAGCGGCTTTGGAAGTTCTTGCAAACAGAACTACACCACTTACAGGACGGTCTAGCCGGTGAATGGTAGCCAAGTATACATCCCCAGGCTTATCGTATTTTTTCTTGATATAAGCTTTTACCTTATCGGAAAGAGGCTCGTCGCCAGTACTGTCTCCTTGTACTAGTACCCCTGCTTCTTTGTTGACAACAATAATATGGTTGTCTTCATACAAAATATTTAAATCCTTCATCACTTATTTAGTAGCACTCTTTTTCATTTGGAAAATCTTGACTCTTCACATCGTCGATATAGGCTTTGGTAGCATCGGTCATGATGCGATCCAAGTCGGCATATCGTCTAAGGAAGCGTGGTTTGAAGTCTTTAGTGATACCTAACATATCATGTACCACTAGTACTTGTCCATCCACATCTGCTCCAGCACCTATGCCTATAACAGGAATCGTTAAGGATTCTGCTACTTTTTTAGCAAGGTTCGCTGGAATTTTTTCAAGTACAATAGCAAAGCAACCACACTCTTCCAGTAATTTAGCATCTTCGATGAGTTTCTTTGCTTCTTCTTCTTCTTTAGCCCTTACAGTGTAGGTACCAAATTTATAAATTGATTGAGGGGTCAAGCCAAGGTGTCCCATGACAGGAACGCCAGCAGAGAGTACCCTCTGAATAGATTCTTTGATTTCTGCTCCTCCTTCCATTTTTACAGCATGTGCACCGGATTCTTTCATAATACGAATAGCAGATCTCAATGCTTCTGAAGAATTTCCTTGATAACTACCAAATGGAATATCTACCACGATAAGCGCACGATCTACCGCTTTTACCACAGAGGTCGCATGATAAATCATATGGTCCAATGTAATAGGAAGAGTAGTTTCGTTACCAGCCATTACATTAGATGCAGAGTCTCCTACCAAAAGAACATCAATACCTGCTGTATCGAGAATTTTAGCCATTGAAAAATCATAGGCAGTAAGCATAGAGATTTTTTCTCCTCTGCTTTTCATTGCCTGCAATTGGTGAGTAGTAACTTTTTTGATTTCTTTTTTATGTACAGACATCGCTTTCAAGTTTAAATGAAGAGGTGTTTTATTACTTAAAACACGGAATAGGTAAAATATGGCGAACTTCTAAGAAGGAGTGCTTTTTTTATATAAATTTCGAAATGCAAAAATAAAGGAAAAAAGCGAAAAGGTAAGAAGTAAAGGTAAAAGGTCTATCACCATAATTATACGATAAAAACTATTCATGAATATAGCGACAATTGTGGGGGGAGGTAAAAGTAAGTGCTATAGCGTATGTATCTGAAGGAACTGAACATCATTAACTTTAAGAATTATGAGGAAGCACATATTTCGTTTTCTCCAGAGATTAATTGCTTGGTGGGACCGAATGGTTGTGGAAAAACGAATCTATTGGATGCGATTCATTATTTATCTATGACTAGGAGTGCGATTAGTTCGGTAGAGTCTCAGAATGTAAAGCATGGGGAGCGATTTTTTATGATTCTTGGATTTGTGGATAAGAAGGAGAAGGTCACCCGAATACATGCGGGGTATCAGCAAGGAAAAAAATCATTCAGTATTGATAAAAAAGAATATGAGCGTTTGAGTGAGCATATTGGTAAGTTTCCATCAGTATTAATTGTTCCACATGATACTGATTTAGTGCGAGAAGGAAGTGAGGAGAGAAGAAAATTTTTTGATAGTATTATTTCACAAGCAGATGCTGAATATCTACAACAACTTATTCGATATAATAAGCTACTGAAGCAGCGCAATAGCTTATTGAGACAATATCATGAGTACCCTCTCCATTTGGTTGATCAAGATTTATTCGCTGTATATGACGAGCCTCTATCAGCATTGAATGTTTATATTTATGAGAAGAGAAATTCTTTTATAAAGGCTTATAATGAGCAGTTTCAGCATTATTATTCTTTTTTAACGGATAATGCAGAAGAAGTATCTTTATCGTATAAATCTGATGTAGGCAAGGATGATTTTTTAGTACAGTTTAAGGAGAGTTTCTCTAAAGACATCATGCTACAACGTACTACAAAGGGGATACATAAGGATGACTATGATTTTAAAATACAGGGATATTCTTTAAAAAAATATGGATCTCAAGGGCAACAAAAGTCCTATGTGATCGCCTTGAAGCTAGCACAATTTGAGTTGATCAAACAATTAGTGAGTACCAAGCCTGTATTACTATTGGATGATATATTTGATAAATTGGATGATCATAGAATACAAAAGTTGTTACAACTGGTAGCAGACCATCAGTTCGGGCAAATTTTTGTGACAGATGCGAGGGAAGAACGAACCAGGCAGTTATTATCTATATTAGATGCTGAGGTCAAGTTTTTAAACGTTAAGGATATAAAGAATAACTAATAGTGAATAAATATTAATAGGCTGCTTTTCAGTATTACAGAAGTAGGGTTTATGGCTTTATGCAACGGTTTTTCCCACTGTAGTAAATAATATTGCGTAATGATTGTCAATAAGAGAAGACCGTCACTTTTTAGTAAAACCAAAAACTGAACCACTATGAATAATAATTATGTGATCATTATGGCAGGAGGTATCGGCAGTCGATTCTGGCCATTCAGTAGACAGCGTTATCCGAAACAGTTTCAGGATATTTTGGGGGTTGGAAAGACGATGATTCAACAAACAGTAGAGCGTTTTGAAGAGGTTTGTCCTCTTAGTAATGTCTATGTGGTGACAAGTGTTGAATATTATGATTTAGTGAAGGAGCAACTTCCTTTTTTAGAGGATGAGCAGATATTATTGGAGCCCAATAGAAAGAATACAGCCCCTTGTATTGCTTATGCTTGCTATAAGATAGCGGCTAAAAACCCACAGGCAAATATCGTGGTATCTCCAGCGGATCATGTAATTATGAATGTTCAGGAGTTCAGAAATACACTTAATTATGTACTGGATGAAACCAAGGAAAGAGATATATTAGTGACATTGGGAATACGTCCCAGTAGACCTGATACTGGTTATGGTTACATACAAGTCAATGATGAAGCGGACACCAGCATAGGAAAGTTGAAACCTGTAAAGACATTTACAGAAAAGCCCAACTATGAGTTGGCAGTAAGCTTTATCACTAGTGGTGATTTTGTATGGAATGCGGGGATTTTTATTTGGAATGCTCAGGCAATTATTAAAAAGTTTGATGAACTCCTACCTGATATTGCAGCTCCCTTTAATGAAATGAGAGACAAGTTTTATACAGATAAGGAGCAAGAGGCCTTGAAGATGGCTTATTACCAATGTAGAAGTATCTCTATTGATTACGGGATCATGGAATATGCTGACAATGTTTATGTAATGAGGAGTGATTTTGGTTGGTCAGACTTGGGTACTTGGAAATCTTTGTATGAACAAGCCGAAAAGAATAGGGATGAGAATGTTTTACAGGGTAATATCATGACTTATGAAACAAGGGAAACAGTGGTGAAAACTCCTCAGGATAAATTGGTGATCGTTCAGGGGCTGCAAGATTATATAGTAGCAGAGTATGATAACGTGTTACTGATTTGTCAGAAAGATCAGGAGCAAAGAATCAAACAGTTTGTCAGTGACGTGAAGGAAGAGAAAGGTCAAGATTTTATATAAAAACCCATTACATTATTAGATATGAAAGGTATAATACTGGCCGGAGGATCCGGTACTCGCTTGCACCCCTTGACGAGGGCTATAAGTAAGCAGCTAATTCCTGTTTATGATAAACCGATGATTTACTATCCACTCTCTACCTTGATGCTGGCAGGGATTAGGGATGTATTAATTATCTCTACTCCTGAACATTTACCACTTTTTGAGCAGTTGTTAGGAGATGGTAAGCAGTTGGGGTGTAACTTTTCTTATGCGGTACAACCTAAACCAGAGGGACTGGCACAGGCATTTATTATTGGGGAGGAATTTATAGGGGATGATAAGGTAGCATTGATATTAGGAGATAATATCTTTTACGGTACGGGGCTTTCTGAGCTACTGCAGAAGAATACGGATATCGAAGGAGGTGTTGTTTATGCTTATCACGTACATGACCCTGAGCGTTATGGAGTAATTGATTTTGATGAGGAAGGAAATGTTCTTTCTATTGAAGAAAAACCAAAGGAACCAAAATCAAATTATGCAGTACCGGGTATCTATTTCTATGACAATCAGGTCGTAGAGATTGCAAAGAATATTAAGCCAAGTGATCGAGGTGAGCTGGAAATTACAGATGTGAATAAGGTTTATTTAGACAGAGGAATGCTAAAGGTGGGAGTAATGAATAGGGGAACGGCTTGGTTGGACACTGGAACCATCACCTCATTGATGCAGGCAGGAGAATATGTAAGGGTAATTGAGGAGCGTCAAGGGTTGAAAATAGGTTGTATTGAGGAAGTTGCTTATCGTATGGGCTATATTAATGGGGAGCAATTAAAGACTCTGGCAGAGCCATTACTTAAAAGTGGATATGGAAAGTATCTGGTACAACTGGAAAAGTCTTCAAGAAAGGTAAAAGAGGTAGGTGTATAAATTTCAAGTTATGAATATTCAAGAAACGAAACTATCAGGCTGTTATATCATAGAGCCTAAGGTCTTTGGCGATGAAAGGGGGTACTTCTTTGAAAGCTTTAATAAAAAGCAGTTTGAAGAAGTAACGGGTTTGTCTGTTGATTTTGTACAGGATAATCAATCCAGCTCCCGCTACGGTGTATTGAGAGGATTACATTTACAGTATGGAGATGCTGCCCAAGCAAAGTTGGTAAGGGTATTGTCAGGAGAGGTGCTCGATGTAGCGGTAGACTTAAGACCTGAGTCGGAGACTTATGGTCAGCATGTTGCCGTGAAGTTGACTGCTGAAAATAGAAAACAGTTATTCATTCCTAGAGGATTTGCTCATGGGTTTGTGGTAGTGAGTGAACAAGCTGAGTTCTTTTATAAATGTGACAATTTCTACAATCCAAAGGCTGAAGGAGGTGTCATTTATAATGATCAGAGCCTTAACATAGATTGGGGGATCCCGGAGGAGGATATGATTATCTCTGAAAAGGACCAACAATTACCAACATTCTCATCATTCGAGAAAATATATTCAGCCTTATAAAGTATAGCGATTTATGAAGAAAATACTTGTTACAGGAGCTAATGGACAGCTAGGGCAGGAGCTGAGAGAACTTTCTAAGCAGCAGACGGATTCTTTCGTTTTTG
This sequence comes from Algivirga pacifica, assembly GCF_039543525.1. Taxonomy (NCBI): domain Bacteria; kingdom Pseudomonadati; phylum Bacteroidota; class Cytophagia; order Cytophagales; family Flammeovirgaceae; genus Algivirga; species Algivirga pacifica. The sequence continues at coordinate 109,461 of NZ_BAABJX010000022.1, read as the reverse complement.
TTGATATAGATCAGTTGGATATTACAGAACAGCAAGGTGTTCAACAGTTGTTTCAGGAGGAAGGATTTGATTATTGTGTGAATTGTGCAGCCTATACAGCTGTAGACAAAGCGGAATCAGATCAAGCATTGGCTGAAAAGGTGAATGTTTTAGGGGTAAAGGTATTGGCAGAGACTTGTCAGCAGTTTGGAGCTAAGCTTATTCATATATCGACGGATTTCGTTTTTGATGGAAAGTCATTTTTGCCATATAAGGAAGAAGATAAGACGAAACCTATTAGTGTATATGGATTGACAAAGTTGCAAGGCGAGCAGCAGGCATTGAAAGCAAATCCTAAAACAGTAGTCCTGCGTACCTCATGGTTGTACTCATCTTTCGGAAACAACTTTGTAAAGACTATGCTTCGTTTAGGAAGTGAAAGAGAGGAATTAGGGATTATTGTCGATCAAATCGGAACACCAACTTATGCGGGAGATTTAGCAAAAGTGGTGGTAGAGATTATACGACAAGACAAAGAGTTATTTGGTGTCTATCACTTTAGTAATGAAGGAGTAGCGAGTTGGTATGATTTTGCTTTAGCTATTTTGGAGGGAGCAGAGGTAAAGGTAAATCCTATTCCTACTGTTGCTTATCCCACGCCGGCTGCAAGACCTCATTATAGTGTGTTGGACAAGACTAAAATCAAGGAAGCTTTTGATATAGAAATCCCTTACTGGAGAACAAGTTTAAAAACTTGTCTGGAATTATTATCAGTACATAACATTCAATAATATCCATGAAATCAATATTGATCACAGGAGGAGCGGGCTTTATAGGTGCTAACTTCGTTCCTTATTTTATAGAAAAATATACAGATTATCGTTTAATCAATTTAGATAAATTGACGTATGCCGGTAACTTAGAGAATCTGAGTGAGATTCCCTCAGATCATCCACGCTATGAGTTTGTAGAGGGAGATATTTGTGACCGAGCATTGGTTCAAAAGTTATTTGAAGTACACGATATACAGGGAGTGATTCACTTTGCGGCAGAGTCACATGTGGATAATTCCATCACCGGACCTGAGGCATTTATACAAACCAATGTGAATGGTACATTTACTTTGATTGATGTCGCTCGTAACTATTGGATGGAAAGTCCTTTTCAGTATAAAGAAGCTTATAAAGATGCTCGTTTCCATCATATTTCTACGGATGAAGTATATGGTACACTAGGAGCTGAGGGATTGTTTACGGAAGAGACGCCTTATGCACCTAACAGTCCATATAGTGCATCTAAAGCGAGTAGTGATATGATCGTAAGAAGCTATCACCATACGTATGGAATGAATGTTGTAACTACCAATTGTTCTAATAATTACGGACCAAAGCAACATGATGAAAAGTTGATACCGGTGATTATTCGCAAGGCATTAAATCAAGAGTCTATTCCAATCTATGGAGATGGAAAAAATATTAGAGATTGGTTATATGTGATGGATCATTGTAAAGGTATTGATTTGGTATACCATAAAGGAGTCAGTGGAGAGACTTATAACATTGGTGGACGTAACGAAAGAGATAATCTTTATATCGTACATACGATATGTGAATTGCTAGATGGACGAAAACCATTGAGTGAAGGATCTTATAAGCAGTTTATTACATTCGTCAAAGATCGTCCAGGGCATGACCGTCGATATGCTATAGATGCGACTAAGCTTGAAAATGATTTAGGCTGGGAAGCAGAGGAAAACTTTGAGTCTGGAATTAAAAAAACAGTGGATTGGTATTTAGAGAAGTATATGGCTTTAGTGAAGTAAATGTTATAAATACTACAAATATTAAAAAAACGGGATATTTTCCGTTTTTTTTGTGATTATCAATGCTTAGTTGCATATTAATATTGCATTAATTCACTAGTAATAGGGATTTTTTCCTATCCATTGCTTCCCTACTTTTGTTAAATACACAAGTGAATTCTATAAAAAACTCAAAAAATTAAATCACCTTCTGATTAACCAATATTTAAAACTAACGTCAAGATGATAGATACTATGATACTCTCTGAGCGTGACAAAGCGCTACTCAAGAATAAAGGTATTACCAAGGAAACTTTAGATGCCCAAATCAAAAATTTTCAGAAAGGTTTTCCTCCTATGGCAGTGGTTAAGGCTGCTGTAACAACCGATGGTATTCTGCAAGTATCAGAAACGGATAAAATCCCCTATGAAATCAAGTTTGAAGAATGTATAGAAGGAAAAAAGCTCGTTAAATTTGTGCCAGCATCAGGGGCAGCTACACGTATGTTTAAGGTAGCTTACGAGTTTTTGAGAAAGCACAGAGGAACGGAGGTTGGAACGGATACCTTTCAAGCTTCAGGAGATGACTTGGACGTATTGGAGTTGTTTGATGGAATTAAGAAATCCGCATTTTATAATGATTTACAGGAACTGATGATCCGAAAAGGAAAGGATTTGGATGCATTGGTAGAAAAAAGAGCCTACGTAGAAATGTTGGAGGCACTTTTGGAAAATGATGGTATGGAATATGGATCTCTTCCTAAAGGATTATTGAAGTTCCATAAATATGGAGATGAGGAGATGCGTACACCTGTAGAAGAGCATTTGGTAGAAGGAGCAATGTATGCTCGCGATTGTAAAGGTCATGTGAATATTCATTTTACAGTATCTCCGGAGCATCAGCGAAAGTTTGAATATCATATTAATCGTATCAGAGAAAAATACGAGAGACGTTTTAGAACTCAGTATAACATTAGTTTCTCACAACAGAAGCCTTCAACCGATACCGTAGCGGTAGATATGGACAATAACTTATTCAGAAAAGAAGACGATGAGCTATTGTTTAGACCAGGAGGACATGGTGCATTGCTGGAAAATGTGAACGACCTGGATGCTGATATTATTTTTATCAAGAATATTGATAATGTACAACCTGACCGATTAAAGCCTTCTTTGGAGTTCAATAAAAAGGTATTGGGTGGAGTACTCTTGGAAGCCCAAGAAAATATATTTGCATTCTTACATGCATTGGACGAAGTGCAGAGTGAAGAAGAATTGACTTCATTGTTAGATGAAATAGAAAACTTCTACAATGAAAATCTTTGTACAATTTTCCCAGAGGACTATGTTAGCAAGTCATTATCTGATAAAAAAGATTATGTGATTGGTAAATTGAATCGCCCTATTCGAGTCTGTGGCATGGTAGAGAATGAAGGTGAGCCGGGCGGAGGACCTTTCTGGGCAAAAAATAGTGATGGATCAGTTTCTTTACAGATTGTAGAGAGTGCGCAGTTAGATGAAGAGAATGAACAAGTAAAGGAAATTATACAGCAGTCGACTCACTTTAACCCTGTAGATATTGTTTGTGCGGTTAGAGATTACGAGGGAAATAAATTTGATTTGCTGAAATACAGAGACCCAAATACTGGCTTTATTGCGATAAAATCAAGAAATGGTCTTGAGGTTAAGTCTCAAGAATTACCGGGACTTTGGAATGGGTCTATGTCTGATTGGAATACTTTATTTGTAGAGGTTCCTGCCAATACATTTAGCCCGGTAAAAAAGGTGAATGATTTACTTAGACGTGAGCATATGACTAAGGATCAATTGATGAGAAGTATATAAGGATACAATAGATTATAAAGTAAAAAAGGTGCCTCTAAAAGAATAGGGGCACCTTTTTTATTTTAGACGAGTGGCTTTAAAGAGAAGGGAGGGAAAGAATTTTCTTAGCCATAAAGCGGTACATTCTTTTATTCCTGCAGGGAAGACCTCTCTTTTGTTTTGCTCAAAACCCTTGATAATAGCTAGAGCACACTGCTTTGCAGAAATGCTTGCTTTATTTTCAACCTGATTATTAGGAGTACCATTTCCAGTCAGTGCATTTTTTGATAGTTCTGTTTGCACATAGCCCGGAGATACGATCATAATCCTCAAACCATCCTTATGCAACTCAGTACGCAGACTTTCAAAAAAGCCTTGTATGGCATGCTTAGAGGCAGAATAAGCAGTTCGGTTGGGAATACCAATCTTTCCTTGTACACTGCTGAGTACGATAATAGCAGAATTAGACTTCTGTTTTAATAAGTGCGGGAGAACTTCTCGAGTTAGATTTACAGTTCCTGTAAAGTTTGTTTGTATGATTTTATTAAAGGTTTCAGCAGTAGTCTCTAAAAAAGAAGAACGCTGACTAATTCCTCCGCAATGGATAAGTATATCAATATTTCCAAAATGATTAATAACTTCTCTTACCTCAGTACTAAAAGAAGCTTGATTTAGGTCTAAAGGAGATATATAACAGTCATTGGGAGCTAGAGGCAGTGACTGCTTGAGATATAATAGCTTTTCTCTACTCCTGGAAGAAATAATCAATCCCTTAACTTTTTTCTCTGCAAGTAGAATACATAGGGCTTGTCCAATGCCTGAAGAGGCACCCGTTATCCATACCACCTTATCTTCAAATTTATTCAATAGTTTCATGTTGCTGTGATTGTAGAAAAAAGTAAAAGTAAATGATATAAACGATAAAGCTACTGAATAAAGTACCAAGGTGTATATATCCTATACCATTGACATCAAACCTGTTTATATAAAAGTATGTGACTGTTAGATAAATGATACTTCCACATAATTCTATCAAGGTATAAGAAGTTAGTTTAGCTTTGGCAATTAGTAAAAAAGAGATAGGCCAACTGAGTAATCGAAAAAGCTCTCCTATTAAATACCAAGGAAGTATTATTTCTACCGCATAAAATTCTTTAGAGAATAATACGTCTATAATAATGTGTCTTAGTAAATAGATACCTATAAATGAAGGAACAAGTATGATGAGTAGATTCTTTGTTGTTTTGCTCCATTCTTTAAGTAATCCTTTTCTAGTATTAATTCCCGCTATTACGGGAAGATAGTAGCTGCGAAATACCATTAGGAGGAGCACCATAAAAGGAAGTATAAGTCGAAGTAAAGCTTCCCATATACCAGCAGCTTCCATTGATAGCTTTTCGGATAGTATGTGCCTTAAAATAATTTCATGAAAGGAGGAGGTAATAACAGTTATTGAGAGTAATGAGTAAGTTACTAATTGCCAAAAATATTGTTTATGGAAAGCTATTTTAAAGATAAATGATAGAGTCTTTAAAAGATTTTTTTCAGGGTAGGGGAGAATTTTAATACATAAAAACCAGCTAGTAACACATACGACCACTTGAAAGCTAATAGTAGCATACAGTGTTCCCATCAAGCCCCATCTAACGGTCAATATGGAAGTGAGTAATAGTGAACTAATGCTTCCTGTAATATTCACTATACTACTTTCCTTGATGCCCCGGTATCCATATAGGATAGCAATAAACATCATATTGAGTCCGTAAATGGTGACAGTCACTCCATAAGTCCGTAGTAGAGTAGCATACGAGGTGTCACTAAAAATCAGCTTGGAGAATGAGATTGAAAAAAGAATGAGACAGGCCCCTATGATTATTCCTCCTATTATACTAATGGATAAAGCCGTTTTTAGTAAAGGAATCCTTTGTGCAGGAGAGGAATAACTTGCCAAGTATTTAGTGACTCCTTGATTAATACCCAGGGAAGAAAGTTGTTCTGTCATCATGACAAAACTTCTTAGTTGCCCAAAAATACCAAGTCCGGAAGGACCTATGTAAATGGCTAATATTTTATTAATAACTAAGTGGGACAATACCCTGATAGCAGTAGCAATGAGTGACCAATATGAAGCGTAGGCAAACCCTTTTTCTTGAAATATTTTTTTTATTAAGCCTTTAATCATCAATTAGTTATTGAGGTGATCCATACGTTTCCCAGTACCAATCGACTGTTTCTTTTAGGCCTTCTGTAAAAGAGTGTGAAGGTTGGTAACCCAATAAGGTTTGTGCTTTTGATATATCAGCAAGGGAGTGAGGAATATCTCCAGTTCTTTCAGGTCCATGAATTGGAGTAATGTTATTTACCGCAGGCTGATAAACACTTAGGTATTTGATGAGTGTTTGCAGAAGTTGGTTGAGGTTATGATTATCACCACAAGCAACGTTATATACGGTATTGATGGCTTCCTTATTGTTTGTAAGGGCTGCCAATTGATTCATTTGTATTACATTATCGATATACGTGAAATCTCTGGAATGTAATCCTTTACCATTGATAGTAGGTTGTTGCCCCTTAAGGAGTTGATCTATAAATTTTGGAATGACAGCAGCATAAGTACTTTCAGGATCTTGTTTTCTTCCAAAAACATTGAAGTATCGAAGACCAATAGTTTCTATGCCATAGGTTTTGGAAAATACATCGGCATATAATTCATTGACGTATTTGGTAACCGCATATGGAGATAAAGGACGTCCTATTTTATCTTCTACCTTAGGTAATCCAGGGTGGTCGCCATAAGTGGAAGAGCTGGCAGCATAAATAAAACGCTTGACACCAGCATTCCGACTAGCAATTAACATATTTAGAAATCCTGTGATATTAACATCATTCGTTGTTTTAGGGTCGTTAATGGAACGGGGTACAGATCCTAAGGCCGCTTGATGAAATACAAACTCTACACCATGAACAGCTTTCTCACAGTCTTTTGGCTCTCGGATATCCCCTTCAATTAGCGTGAAGTTAGGGTGATCGAGGAAGGAGGTGATATTGTGTCGTTTTCCAGTAGAAAAATTATCGAGACAGGTAACATGATTATCCTGTACTAACAGAGATTCTATTAAGTTAGCTCCAATAAATCCCGCTCCTCCGGTTACTAAGACTTTTCGGTTATGTAGTTTTCGTTCCATAATTATGTGAATCCAATGCTATGCCTAGTGAAAGATGTTTATAAACGGTCTGTAACTAGATGACGTTCAAGTTTGCCTTTTACATCGTAAATCACAGTATTCTCAGAAGCGTACTTATCCCAGTTCAATTCATTAAAAGCCTGATGGGCGACAGCCATAACAATCGCAGCGTATTGGTTATTAATAGGTAACTCTTTCAATAAATCAATATCATACTCTTCTTTTACTTCTGCTGGGTTAGCATAAGGATCAAATACTTCTACATTTAATCCAAACCCTTCTAGTTCACGGATAACATCAATAACCCTTGAGTTACGGATATCAGGACAGTCTTCCTTGAACGTGATGCCTGTAACCAATACTTTAGCACCCTCTTTCAAAGTACCTTTTTTCATCATCAACTTGACAACCTTATTGGCGATAAATACCCCCATATTGTCGTTGATTCTTCGTCCTGATAGAATGACTTGAGGGTGATATCCTAGACTTTCAGCCTTATAGGTAAGGTAATAAGGGTCAACTCCAATACAATGACCACCAACAAGACCTGGTCGAAAACCTAGAAAATTCCATTTGGTCCCTGCGGCTTCTAATACTTCGATTGTATCAATTCCAATACGATCAAAAATCAGGGACAGTTCGTTCACGAAGGCAATATTCAAATCCCTTTGAGCATTTTCAATCACCTTTGCGGCTTCAGCTACTTTAATAGAAGAGGCCTTGTGTGTACCCACTTGTACAATGGTGGCGTAGAGTTGATCAATGAGTTCGGCAACTTCCTCTGTACTTCCGGAAGTTACTTTTTTAATATTGTGTACACGGTGAACATGATCTCCTGGATTGATGCGCTCTGGAGAGTAACCGCAGTAAAAATCTTTATTAAATACTAAACCACTATACTTTTCCAAAACAGGTACACACACTTCTTCCGTGCATCCTGGAAATACAGTGGATTCATAAATCACGATATCTCCTTTACCAAGAGCTTTTCCCACCATCTCACTGGCTTTACGCAGAGGAGTAAGGTCAGGTGTTTTATATTCATCGATGGGAGTCGGTACTGTGATGATATAAATATCAATTTTTTCTAGAGCGTCAATATCAGAAGTATAGTGCAAGGTAGAAGCATTAGCAAGTTCCTCTTTACTGACTTCCAATGTTTTATCAATACCACTAGATAATTCATTAACCCGCTCTTTATTTATATCAAAACCAGTAACATCCAATTGATACTTTGAAAATTCGACGGCTAAAGGAAGGCCAACATACCCTAAACCAATAATGGCAATTCGTTTATCTTTTATAGTAGAATGAATCATGATATATATCGAACAGTGGTATTTTATTCACTGAAAAGGTTAATCGTTATTTAATTGTTTGTATAAATTTTGAGCTGTTGCTTCTATTCATAACGATACAATAATACATCCAAACATATTAGATCAAAATAACTTCCTTGATTTTTAGAAGAAGTACAGAAAAACCAAATAAGCTTATGAAAGTTAATCTATTGGTAAGGTTTATAATAATATTCGTATTAATAACCTATATATTACCATTAATATAGATTTTTAGACCAAAACAATTATTTTATTTATGCGACTACCAATCAGTAGATATTTTTTATTGGGGATGATGTTTTTGAATCCTCTCTTTTTATTGGCTCAGAATAAACCTTTGATTCGCTACATTAATATTAGTCCATCAGGACAGTATTTATCATTTTCTTATCAAGGAGATATTTGGGTTTCAGAAATAGATGGAGGACGCCCCTATCGATTGACAGTCCATGAAGGATATGAAGGGAAAAATATATGGAGTCCAGACGGGGAACATATTGCATTTTCAGCAAGCCGATATGGGAACGATGATATTTTTAGAATACCGATTACAGGAGGGAAAGCAGAGCGTTTGACTTATCATTCTTCTAACGATGAAGTTTCAGGATGGACCACTGATAATAAGATCCTATTTGGAGCACAGCGACTATTTGGTTATGTGGAATGGGAGAGAGGTACTTATGCCATAGAGGCTACAGGAGGAACACCTACTCGTTTATTGGATGCAGTAGGATATAATGTAATAAAGTCTCCGGATACGGATTGGTATGCTTTTGAAACCGGACCTTGTCGTGTAGAAAGAGAAACGTATAAGGGTTCGGCGAATAAGGATATTTGGCTTTATCATAGTAAGCGAAAGACTTTTCATCAGTTTACGGACTTTGAGGGACAGGACTATTTACCGAAGTGGGGCAAAGATGGAATGCTATACTTCTTGAGTGCTCGCTCTGGTCGCTATAACGTATGGACGCAAAAAGTAAAGGAAGATGGAACTGTAGAAGGAACGGCCCAACAGTTAACCTTTCAGGAAGATTTCGGAGTAAGGCACTTTGGTATCAGTGATAATGGGATATTAGTTTATACGGCAGGAGATGAGATCTATTCCTTGAATGTGAAAACAGGAGAGCAAAAGGAGGTATTCATTCCATTACAGACAGATGAACGATTTGATGAAGTAGTACGTAAAACTTATCGTGCCAATATAGAAGAGTATGCTTTGGCTCCTAACAGCGATTTATCCGCTTTTATGATTAGAGGAGAAGTGTTTGTGAAAAGAAACTATAAGGATGATTCTCGTGCAGTAAACTTGAGCAATAGTGCCTATAGAGATCAGGATATGACTTGGGTAAATGACTCAACAGTTCTTTTTGTTTCAGACCGAAACGGTAATCAGGACATTTACTTATCTCGCTCTTCAGATAAGCAAATAGGAGGAATCTTTGAGAGTTTAAAACATGAACTAGTACAATTGACGGATACCAAAGAACAAGAACATTCTTTAAAGATGTCACCAGATGGAAAGCACCTCCTTTATCAAAGAGGAAAAGGAACATTACTGGTGGCTGAGGTTTCCGATAATGGAAAACTAAAAAATGAAAAGGTAATGGTAGACAATGGCTGGACCTCATTTTATGGAGTAAACTGGAGTCCTGATAGCAAATGGGTGGCTTACTCCATTCCTGATTTAAACTTTAATTCAGAGGTATTTATTCAGTCTGTAGAGAACAAAGAACAGAAGGCAAATGTCAGTATGCACCCTAGAGGAGATGTTAACCCTGTTTGGAGTCCGGATGGTTCAAAGTTGGCCTTTTTGTCTGTACGAAATAATGGAGATTACGATATATGGTTCGCGTGGTTAAAGAAGGAAGATTGGGAGAAAACACAACAGGAGTGGAAAGAGGAAGATTGGGTACCATCTAGCGAAAGCAAGAAAAAAGAAAAAGAAGAGGAGACAGTTGCACCAATAACGATTGACCTGCAAGATATTCACGAGCGCTTAGTACAGGTGACCGCTTATCCGGGAGAAGAAGGAAGTCCTTTATTTTCCAAAGATGGAAAGACAATTTATTTCTTGAAGAATAATCCTATTGGTGAAAGTACAGAACTTTATAAAATCAACTGGGACGGTGAAGAGGCAAAAAGTATTACCAAGGGCAAAGGGATAAAAGATGTACAATTATCGACAGATGGGAAGAGCTTATTTTTCCTACAGTCAGGAAAATTACAGCAACTGACGATCAAGTCTTCCAAAAAAGAGTCACTGAAGCATGAAGCGAAGATGTTGATTGATTACCCTGAAGAACATAAGCAGATGTTTGAAGAAGGGTGGAGTGCAATTAATGAGGGATTCTATGACCCTGAGTTTCATGGAAAAGACTGGAAAGCCCTTAAAGAAAAGTATCAACCATTGGTATTGAATGCTTCTACCCCAAGAGATTTTAGATATGCTTTTAATTTGATGCTTGGAGAATTGAATGCCAGTCATATGGGACTTTATCGCAATGAGGAAAGGGCTCAAACCCAAAGAGAGCGAACGGGACGATTGGGAATAGAAGTGAAACCCCATAAAAGAGGCGTAGAGGTAACGCATGTAGTGGAAGGTACTCCAGCGTTTCGTCAGAAAAGTAAGTTGGAGGTTGGGGATGTGATTACAGCAGTTAATGGTCATACAATAGATCCTAAAGCTAACTTCTACCAGACCTTAGCCAATCAAAGTGCTGAAAAGGTATTGTTGACGATTCAAGGGGTAAATGGTAAAACCAAGGAAGTGGTGATTCGTCCTGTTTCCTATATCGGAGAGAAACTATACGAAGAATGGGTAAAGGAAAAACGTCGATTGGTAGAGGAATACTCTGAAGGGCGTTTAGGATACCTTCATATAGAAGGGATGAACTGGACGAGTTTTGAGCGTTTCGAAAGAGAACTGACAGCCGCCGGACAAGGAAAAGAAGGGATTGTTATCGATGTTCGCTACAATGGAGGTGGTTGGACGACTGATTACCTGATGGCCGTCTTGAATGTGAAGCAGCATGCCTATACGATTCCGAGAGGAGCAACCAATAGTCTTAAAAATCATCAGGATTTCGCTTCTAACTATCCTTATGGAGAGCGCCTTCCACTTTCAGCCTGGACAAGCCCTGCCATCGCCTTGTGTAATGAGAGCAGTTACTCCAATGCAGAAATATTCTCTCATGCATTCAAAGGACTCAATAGAGGATTGTTAGTAGGAAAGCCAACGTTTGGAGCAGTAATTTCTACAGGTGGTCATCGTATGATCGATGGAGCACTTTTGAGAATGCCTTTCCGTGCCTGGTATGCCAAGCAAACGCAGTTAAATCAGGAACTCAATGGAGCAGTTCCTGATATTATCGTAGAAAATGCTCCGGATGCTTATGTGAAGAAACAAGATGCTCAGTTAAAAAGAGCAGTAGAGGAATTACTAAAACAAGTGAATAAAAAATAAAGGGTAACAAAAAGATCATCGGATTCGTCGATGATCTTTTTTGTTTATGGATTAAAAATCCTTTTCTAATTTTGTTATAAAGATGAGGTAGATATTCATCTTATCGCTATAAGCAGAACATTATCCATGAAAAATATAAAGGTTATAGAAACAGGTGACGGCTCCAGTACTTTATACAATGAGTCACTCAATGAAACGTATCACTCTTCCCATGGAGCAGTAACAGAATCATTGCATGTTTTTTTAAAATCAGGGTTAGAAGATATTGCTGAGAAAACCAAAGCTATCCGTATTCTGGAGATTGGTTTTGGAACGGGACTCAATGCCATATTGACCATACAGAAGGCATTGACCATGCCTGATCACCATATTCACTATACTTCCTTAGAAACTTTTCCTTTGTCGAAGGAGATTGTGGAAGGATTGAATTACAAGAGTATGCTGCCAGAAGAGCTGCATGGATATTTTGACCAAATCCATAACGCACCGTGGAATGAGGCGGTAGATATTCTTCCTAATTTCACTCTTAAAAAGGTAAATGAGGGATTAGAAACATTCGAGTTAGAAGAAGAGGATAATCCGTTCAATCTATATTATTATGATGCTTTTGCACCTAATAAACAGCCAGAGTTATGGGAAGTTGAACGATTCCAAAAATGTTACGACATGGCTGAAGAAGGAGCCTTGTTAGTGACTTATTGTGCTCAAGGGCAGTTCCGAAGAAATTTGAAGGCGGCAGGGTTTACTATGGAAAAATGGCCTGGCCCTCCTGGGAAGAGAGAAATGACTAGAGGACATAAAATTGGTAGGTGTTAAGGGTTAGGGATTAGGTGATAGTATAAAATACTAATACCTAATCCCCAATATCTAACTCCTAATTCAGTTTAGAGGCTTGTGTCAATTTCAACACTACCGCTTTCTCCAATGCTTTGGCTTTAGGGAATAGAATTTCATTCTCTATACAGGAGTGAAGCATCAATTCTTCTTCAAATTTTTTCAGCTCAGAATAAATAACCTTCATATAAGGAGAAGCATGTGCTGGAAGTTGATAATGATTAGTGAGGTAGCGAATCCCAGCCATCTCATCATCATCATCTTGGTGCTGTTGGGCATAGACCTTAATAGAATTTCTTTTCATAAGGTAGAAAAGCTCGGTACTATTCATAAAGCCTTCCTGTTTAGCTTTGTACAGCTTTCTGATATACTCAAATAACGTATCCTCCTCCTCATAGATATGATGAATAAACTCTTCCATAAATTCAGGGAAGATAATTTTCATATCCTCAGCAATCTCTGGACTATTGAAAAGTTGACTGTCGATATCCTGTATCATTTGAGAAATAAAAGGCAATCGATAGCGGATAAACCACATATGGGTTGACTTCAAATGATTGATAACAACATCAACAGAAGATTTACTTAATGATTGATAGGAAGGAACAACCGTCTGCTTCTGACTTTCTTGCAGATGAAGTAAAAGCTTCTTTTGGTCTAATCCTCTTTTGATACAAATCTCTTGAAGCGTATTCTCTGCAAATCGATAAAAGGGAATACCCAGAAAGTGTAAGGGAGCAGCAAGGTTACAATGAACGCCTACTAGTTCTTTGAGTTTTGTGTGTAGTATATAGGATGGTTCCATTGGAACAAGTTGAATTTAGTCTGTAATACCCGTTAGCAATCAGTGATAAAATACTTGACGGGGTAAAGGAATATGAAAAAATAGATGGAATAAAATCTTCTATTTTATCGTAAAAGATATTTCAGTAAAATAACTAGAGATCAAAATATTAGCAAATATTACACAATTGAATCTTAATTTTTGAATCATTCTACTTTGGAATGTAACTTAAGAGAGTAGAATATTTTTTTAATAACCCCCAACATCTCTAATGAACTATAGACTTTTACTTTCTACATACTTATTACTTCATGTCTTTACCTTGGCTTATACGCAGGAAAGAATTATAGAGGGAACATTATTAGACTCCCAAGGAGATCCAATGATCGGAGCCAATATAACGGAGGTGGGTACGACCAATGGTACCGTCGCTAATTTTGATGGCTATTATAAACTGAAAGTCCCTTTAGGAGCTACCATTAGAGTAGTTATGATAGGGTACCGCAGTAGAATCTTTACGGTAACAGAAGAAAACTCTCGATCTGTAAATGCTTTGGAGCAGCAAAAACCAATTGTTATCAATCCTGATTACAAGCCTTCTGTTCCTCAAAAAATTATGATTTCGGATTCATTGATGGATGTGAAGGAGGGAATAGGACTCATGGAGCACAACGCTACCACCTATGAGCTGGCCAGCGATTTATGGGGGAAGCCATTTGATCAGTATACACTCAGAGAGTATGAATGGAAATATAGAAGAGGAAGGTACTATCAGGAAAAACGAATGGAGGTTTCTGTTCCCCGATTATCCTATATGGGTATTTTTCAGTTAGGTCTTGTGGGAAAACTACCCAAACTACAACAGGAATATGCACAAGGAAGACCTGTAGACGGAAACTTAACTTGGAGGGGAGGGCATGATAATGAACAATTCAGCTGGGGACCTAAGGTAAAAGAGTTGGTGTATGACAATAGTAATTACACTTATGACCCCAAGGGACAATTGCAGTTGGGGACATTTGGTATTCCTGCAGAAACATACAACCCTTACGAAATATTTAAGCCAAGTATTGGTCAGGTACATCGCATAGGAATAGAAGGTATTTATTGGAATCAAAGGTATCATGCACGCTATTCAAGGAAAGATGCTAGAGGGATATGGGAAGGAAATAAAGAGGAACAGAATACTTTTTCTGTAGGCGTAGGAAAAGAAAGAGATGCCTGGCGGTACAATATAGATTATCGGTTTGCTCAAGAGGAGTCGTTGCTTCCCAATGTAGGTGGGTTATATCAGAGAATCCTTTTTAATGCAATCACAACGCCTCCTACTTTTGATCATAGTTATAATCCTTCTTTGACATATGCGGATAATTGGAGTATAAATCCTTATCAGTTGTTACGAACAGATACGAAAAAGCAAGTCAGAAATCATTGGCTTGGAGGTAAGGTGGCCTATCATGATAACTGGTGGAATGTGAGCCTTGCTGGGGCTTATTGGACAGAATACATAGGACAAAAATTTGAGGAAATAGGAAATACTCCTACTACGTCCACTGATAGGGTACGAAAATTTGAACAGGGTAATCTTACGACCCAATGGGAACATACGATAGATGGTATGTGGAATTCGGAGTTCAAGTATATGTTAAACTGGATCACAAGGGACTATCTGACACAACATAACAGGGAGGATTACAGTGAAGAGATAAGACCTTTATTAAAAAGCCGAATAACACATCAATGGCTATGGAGAGGGAAAGTCGGACATACAGACTATCATGCAACCTATTTAAAGCTAGGAAACAATATTTATCATTCGAATACGCTCCAAGAGCAGAAAGTATTGTGGTGGAGCCCTTCGATTACATGGTTTACCTATCCCTTAGAAATATTGACTAATCTAACAGATGTATGGATAGATAATGAAAGAAGCCTTAGAACACGTATTGCTTATGCCAGGTCATATCAGGAGGTATCCCTTAAGGATTATCCTCAGTATATGAATGCTATGAGTTTGAGCAGTAGTGATTTGAATAATTATTACCCCTATCAGGAAAGTATAATATCTAATGGGATAGCCCCTGAACAAGTGGATGATATAAGTGTAGCATTGAGTTACACCAATGGTATAAATAATCACTACTTTTTTCTTAATGCAGATTGGTTTTATCGTAAGTATAGTAATGTATTATTACCGGTTCAGTCGGATATGACAACCTATTCCTGGACAAATACGGGAACATACCGTAATCGGGGGATAAATATAGAACTCAACTATCAATTGAATTTAGGGTGGGGAGAGAATAGTTGGGAAAGTACCTTGATTTTTGAACGGGTAAGGAATAAGGTATTGGAAGTATATTCCCCTTCGGGAAGAGTACAGATTGCAGGGTTTGATAATATTGGGAAGTATATGATAGAGGGACAGCCTTTGGGGGTATTGGTGGGTTCTGAATACGAAAGGGATGGATTTGGAAACCATATAATTGATGATACAGGGTATCCTAAGGTAAAAAGGCAAAGAGGAATTATTGGAGATCCTAATCCAGACTGGATGCTAAAGTATAATACCACATTCTCTTACGAAGGATGGCGTATAGAAATGTTATGGGATATTAAAAAAGGAGGACAGGTATGGAATGGAACCCGGCAGATGCTCAATTACCTAGGAAGGTCTGAGGAGACAGGGGAACTTCGTGAAGAAGTAGGATATATTTATAGAGGAGTCACAGAACAGGGAGAAATAAATACACAAGCAGTGGATTTTGCAGCCCCTGCCTTGGGTATAGAACATAACCGTTGGGTACGTTATGGTGCTGAGGGGGTTGCAGAGGAGGTTGTGGAGGATGGAAGCTGGTTACGTTTGCAATCGCTTTCGGTAGGATATGGCCAGCAACTTGATGGAAGTGATTTCTTCTACCGATGGGGTATATCTCTACAAGCAGAAAACCTTATACTTTGGACACCTTATACTGGAATTGATCCTCAGACAACATTATTGAGTCACCACTATGGTATAGGTATGGATTATTTTAATGTACCTACCATGCGAACGTTTAAACTAAAACTATCTCTAACACTATAACCCTATTTGGATGCAACAATTATTCAGAAATAAAGGACGTCTTTTCCCTCTATTATTTTTTGGACTCGTCTTGATGGGAGCTTTTCCTATAGTTCAAAATCCATTGATGAGAACCATTCAGCAAAAGTTAAAACTCTACCATGAAAGGTTACCACAAGAAAAGGTATACCTACAATTAGATAAACCCATTTACAAGCCAGGAGAAACGATATGGGTCAAAGGGTATTTGCGTAATGGGAGTGATCTTTCACCTACGGGAATTAGTGATATTGCTTATATAGACTTAATTGATCCGAAAGGAAATACTGTCCAAAAACTAACGTTACAAGTCCTTGAAGGAGGATTTGAGGGAAGTTTTGACCTGGAGAAAAGTAGTGTCGGAGGTAATTATAGAGTGAAAGCTTATACCCATTGGATGCAAAATTTCGATAATCAGGATGTTTTTGAGAAGGAGTTGCAGGTAATGAAATTAGTGAAGCCTCGTCTGCTGATGAAGCTGGATTTTCAAAGAGAGGCGTATGGACCTGGAGATGAGGTGACTGCAGAGATTTCTATACGGATGCTGAATGATGAACCTTTGAGACATATGCCTGTTGATTTTTTGTATAGTCTCAATGGGAAGAAACAAGAAAAGTGGTCGGGTATTACAGACGAAGAAGGTATGCTAAACATGGCATTTCAACTTCCAGAAAATCTGATGACCAATGATGGCTTATTGAATGTACAAATTGGATTTGAAGGAACAGTAGAAGCCATCTCCAGAGCCATTCCAATTGTGTTGAATGATATTGACCTACAATTTTTTCCAGAGGGAGGAGAGTGGATTGCAGGTAAGACTTCCAGGATAGCTTTCAAGGCATTGAATGAATTTGGTAAACCGGCAGATATCAAAGGGGTATTATTGGATGCTAAAGGGAATCAATTATTAGACTTTGAGAGTTTCCATCAAGGAATGGGAGCTCTTAATTATAAGGCAAAGGCAGGGGAAGTCTATAGCGCTCGAATCACACACCCAAAAGGAATTGAAAAGGAATATACATTACCAGCTGTAAAGGAAAGTGGTTTTGGGATACATTTCGTTCAGCAAAATCAAGAGTATCTCGATCTCCTATACTCTACTCCGAATGAGCAGCAAGGTGGATATGCAATTGTGCAACATGGAGGAACCGTTTACTATTCTAAATACTGGAAAGGGACAGAAGAGGAAGAAAGCAAGAAGATATCCTTAAAAGGTCTTCCGATGGGAGTATTGCAGTTGACATTGTTTGACGAAAAAGGGGTTGCTCAGGCAGAGCGCTTATTCTTTAATCAGGGACATGAGGGGTTGTCTATAGAACTAAAGACTAATAAAAAGCAATACGGACCTCGGGAGGAGATTACGCTTGAGCTGAAAACAACGAATCAAAAAGGAAGGCCAGTATCAGCGAATGTTGCGGTAGCAGTGGTTGATGATAAGATATTGTCCGTAGCGGATGATCAACAACATACGATTTTATCCTGGCTGTTAGTGGGAAGTGATTTAAAAGGAAGCATTGAAGAACCGGCTTTTTATTTTGATCCTGAGGAAGAGAAAGCAGCAGAAGCATTGGATTACTTGATGTTGACACATGGTTGGAGAAGGTTTACATGGGAAGAATTAAACGAAAGTGATTTAACCTACCAATATTCTCCAGAGAAAGAAAATGTGATTGCCGGACAGGTGATCAATACCAGAAGTAATAAGCCTTTGAAAACGACCGTGCAGTTATTTGAAATGGAAAGGGATCGTCGCACCTTGAAGGTACAAACGGATAAGAATGGAAGGTTTGTGTTTGTAGGAATAAATCCTTCGGTAGGTATTAATCTGTTGGCGGAGGTACCTAAGATGGTCAATAGGAATCATATTGCGATAAAATTGACCAAGAACAATATTCTACAAAAAGCTATTTATACTACTTCTGAAGAAGAGATTGCTAAAATATTACCAGTTCCAGAAGAGCTCATAGAAGAAGTAGACTTAGACTTTGAGATAAGTGAGGATATTATGGGGGCAGGGATGGATCCTATAGAAATGGAAGAAGAGGTAGAACGGTTGGATGAAGTAGTAGTAACCGCCTTTGGAGTAGCCTCAGAGGAAAAGGCATTAGGGTATAGTGTAGTGAATATTCGTTCCAACGGGCTTGATAGAGGGTTGACAACACAAGAAATCGGAAATGTACTGCAAGGAAAAGTAGCAGGTGTGCAGGTCACAGAAGGAGGAGGACAGCCGCAGGTAATGATTAGGGGGAATGCTACGGTAGGGGTAGGCAATAAGCCCTTGTATATATTGGATGGTATACCAGTGGCAGAGGGTGCAATCTATTCTTTGTCTCCAGAAGAAATAGGTACGGTAGCAGTGATGAAAGGCAATGAGGCAACGGCACTTTACGGAAGTGCTGCCCAGGGAGGCGTTATCCTGATTAATACCCACAAGGGATATATTGAAAGTGGGCGGATTTTTAAGCAAGGAGCGAGATATGTGCAGACCTACATTAAACCAAGTAGAGATCTTAGTAAAACCAGGGCATTTTATATGCCTAAGTATAGTAAAAAAGAGAAAGTAAAAGAACGGACAGACTTTCGGGAGACCATTTTGTGGTTGCCTACATTGATTACCGGAGAAGATGGAAAGGCAATGGTCAAGTTTTTTAATTCAGACGATGTGACCACTTTTCGTGTAACAGCAGAAGGCGTGAGTACGAAAGGATTGGTAGGTAGAAAAGAGCATACATTCTCTTCACAACTTTCTTTTGGTATCGAAACTAAAGTACCCGCTTATTTAACGATGGAAGATACCGTACATATTCCCATCTTCTTGAAAAATAATACCGCTGAAACCATAACAGGTATATTGGAAATTAATAGTCCGTTGGAATCCATTGAACACCCGAATAGGATACAAAAAATTTCACCTTATTCTACCAAGAAAGTATTGTATAAGGCAACCGCTACAAGGCCTAAAAAAGGACAGCTAGAAATAGCTTTTAGAGGAGATATGTATCAAGATAAGGTTAGCCAACCAATAGAGGTTAAAGCAAAAGGTTTCTCGATGCAAGCTTCGTATGCTGGTATGACATCGGCAAATACTTCTTTTATCTTGAGAGATCCTGTGAACTATACCACTCAGGCTAGCTTAGTTATTCCTGGTAACATGACAGAGCAGCTAATGGATGGAGTGGCTTCTATTATCAGGGAACCTTATGGGTGTTTTGAGCAGGTTTCTTCTTCTACTTATCCGAACTTGATGGCGCTACAATTAATGGAACAAACAGGGTATGAAAATAAAGAAGTAAAAAGAAGGGCATTAGCGTATATCAAGAAAGGCTATAAGAAATTGAAAGCCTATGAAACCAAGAAGGGAGGATTTGAGTGGTTTGGAAATTTGCCTCCACATGAGGCACTGACCGCTTATGGATTATTGGAGTTTTCAGAAATGAAACCGTTCTATAAAGGGGTAGAGGATGCATTAATTGAACGTACCAAGAAATGGTTGTTGGATAGACGCGATGGAAAAGGAGGTTTTAAGCAGAGTAAAGGAAAATATGATGCTTTCGGGCAAGCAACGGAAAAAGGAACCAACGCTTATATTGTTTATGTATTGGCTAGAATTGGGGAGCAAGGTATACAGAGGGAATTTGACTATGCCTATCAAGAAGCGCTTCAGAGTAAAGATGCCTACGGAATGGCATTGATGGCCAATGCGGCTTATTTGTTAGAGTACAAAGTAAAAGGGGATCAAATGCTTTCTGAGTACCTGAAGCTAGTAAAAGAGGATGGTTATGGTGCGCTAAAAGGAGTGTCCATCACACAAAGTGGAGGGAGAAGTTTACAAATTGAAATTGCTTCTTTGGGAGCGTTAGCCATGTTAAGGCAGGAACGGGTTAATGCGGCACAAATTGCAAAAGCAGCAGACTACATCATCAGCAATAAATCTTTTGGACGGTATGGGGCAACGCAGTCAACAATACTTGCATTGGAATTTTTGGTAAACTACAGTCAGTATACAACAGTACAAAGTAATCGAGAAGGACACCTATTGGTTTATGTCAATAATAAAAAAGTAGCGGAGCAATCAATTTCTACTAAAAGAGAAAAAAATATAATCATTGAAGGATTAGAAGCGTATTATTCTTCAAAAGGTAAACAGGAAGTTAAAGTTGAGTTGCAGGGAATTGACTCTATGCAGTATACTCTGGATACACAATGGTCTACCCAAACTCCTCAAAGCGATGAGCACTGCATGGTAGATTTATCGACAAGTTTATTACAAGAGGAAACACAAGTAGGAAATACCTGTCGACTTACTGCTACCATTAAAAATAAGCAAAGTATGGGATTGCCTATGGTGGTAGCTAAGATTGGAATCCCTTCAGGATTGTCGATACAGCCATGGCAACTGAAAGCTCTTAAAGAGGAGCAGAAGGCAGACTTTGTAGAGCTATTCGAGAATTATGTAGTGCTATATTTCACCTCAATGGGACCGGAAGAGGTTAAGGAAATACACTTGGATTTGAGAGCAGAGGTAGGAGGGCAATATGGGGCTCCGGCAAGTACAGCTTATTTATATTATACCAATGAAGCGAAAGATTGGGAAGCGGGACAAAGGATAACAATTCGTTCTGCTGAAACCGTTTTACCAGAGAACTAGTGGACTAATTGCTAAGTTTCCTTATATAAAAAGGTATCTGCTCTAAGAGTTCAGTATAGCCTGCGAGGTACGAGCAAGGCGAAACGCTCTTAGAGCTAAATAGCAGTAAACTATCTTTAGTCCACGATTAAATAGCATCAAAAAAATAAGCCAACCTTTTCCATGATGGAATCAGGTTGGCTTGTTGTTTAAAACGGTATATCCTTATCTAAAGGAGGCCAATCGCTTGCAAGGTGCTTACCACATTAGGGTGCTGTTCCTTTTTGGCAGCTTCTTTTACCTTTTTCATACGAGCATCTTCCGCTCCTATTGTAACGATCGCTTGATAAGCGGAATTACGAGTTTTGTAATCGATGCTGTTTTCGGCATAGTTCAAGAGGTAAGCGATGGCTTGGTCTTGTATATCTTCTGGTTGATTCATGGCATAACTGCCATAAAGGTTGAAGACATAACTACGCTCATAACCACTCAGTCTGTTCAGGTGCTTTTCATACCAGTCAATCTTACCGGGTACCTGAAAATAACTATAGTAGTTTCCTAAAACGACAACCATATTGAGGTCTTTGACATCCTCATATTGTGCGCAAATCTTCTCAGAGTCAGGTCCCCCCATACTCAGGTAAGCTTGCAAAGCAACAGCACTCACCGTATAAGAGGAGTCATTAAGGGCTTGTTTTGCTACAGGAAGCATATTGGCGTTAAGAGTGGTCAGGGTATTGATTGCGGTAGCTCTGACCAAAGACTTAGGGTCGTCCGTTACCAAAGAAGTAACTTTTTGGGTGATTACTGCTTGCATACTCCCTTGGTAATCTTCCAATAACTCTAAAGCAACCTCTCTAATTTTCCATGAGTCGTCTGATAGGGATTGGTAAAATACAGAGTCCACTTCACTATCTTTTCCTAGTTCTTCTGTTAGATCTTCCAATCCTTTTATGCGGTGTAGTACATTTTCGGCATACTTAACTTGTTGAATAAGCTCTTCAGTACTTTTACTATAATCGATAACAGCAGGAAGAATTTTATCACTATCAAAAATAAGAACATCCGGTTTATCCGTATAAAGGTTAGGGAAGTGTTGTACCGCCTTGTCAATTACTAGTTCTTTCACCTGCTTTTTTCCATTCTTCCAGATTGCAACCTTTACCGGTAAACGATAGATAGGTGTATAGGCAGGGTTTTGTGTTTGCTTGACTGTAAGTGTTCCATTGGAATGACTGACTTTTAACTCAGGATGTCCTCTGTGCATAAACCATTGGTCAAAGTACCAATGAAGATCTTGTCCGGTGACTTCCTCCAAAGCCAATCGCAAGTGATCAACTTCTACATCTTTATACTCATTGGTTTTCAGGTAAAGGTTTACTCCTTCAAAGAATGCTTTGTCACCAATGGTTTTTCTTAGGTTATGCAGGATTACTCCGCCCTTGGAATAAGAGTGGGAATCGAACATATCTTCCCGATCGGTATAGTGATAGCGAATAAGAGGTTCCCGTTTGGTTTGTGCCTCATACAAGTAGGTTTGCCATTCTTTCTCTTTAAGTACTTCTGCTTCGTCTATTCCGTACTTATATTCTGACCATAGGTACTCTCCATAGTTCGCAAAAGATTCGTTAAGTGGAAGGTTACTCCATGACTCGCAGGTAACCAAATCTCCAAACCAATGATGAATCAATTCATGGGCAATAATAAA
This sequence comes from Algivirga pacifica, assembly GCF_039543525.1. Lineage (NCBI taxonomy): Bacteria > Pseudomonadati > Bacteroidota > Cytophagia > Cytophagales > Flammeovirgaceae > Algivirga > Algivirga pacifica. The sequence goes on along the minus strand of NZ_BAABJX010000022.1, from coordinate 86,813 downwards.
GTCCCAGTTTTGGTCTAAAAGGTAACGATCATCTACTTGCAGATTTTCCATAAAGATGGAAGCTGTCGTATTTTCCATAGCACCAGAAACAAAGTCTCTAACTACGACTTGATAATATTTATCCCAAGGGTAAGGATAGTTGAATCGTTCAGAGAAGAAGGTCATCATTTCAGGAGTATGTCCAAAGATGTCTTTGGCATAGGGAGCGTACTCCGGTTCAACCATGTAGCCTACTTTCTTTCCATTCCACTCTTCTTCGATGACGGCAAACTCACCAATAGCCATGGCAAATAGGTAAGGAGCATGGGGTAAATCTTGTTTCCAGTAGTCCGTACGGGAGCCATCTGCATTACGTACCTGAGAGATTAGCTTACCATTGGAAAGTGTTTTGAATCGGTCTTCTACGGTGATGTAGAGCTCTTGTTTAGTTTTTACGTTAGGACTGTCAAATGTAGGGAACCAACAAGAGCTGGCCTCTGTCTCACCTTGTGTCCATATTTGTTGGGGCTTGTTTGGTTCTTTTCCGGTTGGATTGATAAAATATAAGCCTTTGTCCGAGACAATAGCACTACTTCCTTTAACGGTAAGTTCATTGGGCTTCGCCGTGTATTTTATATAAACCTCCAGTTCATCTTCTGGCTGTACTTCCTGAAAATACAAAGTAAGCTTCAGGCTGTCGTATTCCATACGGTCAATGGGGATGTTCTTTCCATTTACAGTAAGGGAGGTTTCGTGAATATCAAACCCTTTGGCATCTAGTGTAACCTTATTTTGAGGGTAAAAATAAGGTTGCATGTTAAGGTAAGCGCGTCCATATAGGTATTGCTTCTTCCAGTCAAAGCTAACAAACAAGCGGGTGTTATCCAGCTTGAAATGCTTGTGATCTTCTGAATGGTATTCTCCCTTTGGTCTGACCCATAGCGGTTGCCCAAAGCTATCAGGCTTGGAGAGATATACGGTGTCTGTTGGGATAACGACCTGAGAAGCCAAGGGAGCGGAAGGTTGTTTGGTTTTACAAGCAGTAAAAGCCAATAGAACCGAAAATAGTGTAAAAATGATTCTATAGTTCATTCTTTATTTAGTTATCAGGTATTTATATGTATATTTTTTAGTACAAATTATTTGACCTAAATGTAGCTAAAGATTAATATATATTTGATATCCGCTTACATTTCGTCAGCAAAAGTGAATGGAAAGTGGAATAAGCTGACAATTTGTCCTAAAACCTTAAAAAGGATTATATCTTGATATAGAGAATACAAGTACTAACATGCTTTAGAATATGGTATACCAAGTACCCGATAACAGATCAATATTACCTTAATTATAGAATCCAATGACGAAATTTAGATCCACAACCGTCCTTGCGGTTGTAAAAGATGGAAAAGTGGCCATAGGAGCCGACGGGCAAGCCACTTTTGGAAATACAGTAGCCAAAAGTAATGTTCGTAAGGTGCGTAGATTGAATAACAATATCGCAATTGGATTTGCGGGGTCTACAGCCGATGCGTTTACGTTGATGGAGCGTTTTGAAGAGAAACTGGCAGCATTCAGTAGTAATATGAAAAGGGCAGCCATTGAGCTGGCGAAAGACTGGAGGACTGATCGTTACCTTCGTAAACTAGAGGCCATGATGATCGTAGCCAACAAAGAGGAGGTATTGATTATTTCTGGTACAGGAGATGTGATAGAACCAGATCATCAGATTGCTTCTATTGGTTCTGGAAGTATGTATGCGCAAGCAGCAGCCTTATCCATGATGAAGCATGCACCTCACCTTTCGGCAGAAGAGATCGTAAGAGAAGGTTTGAATATTGCCGCAGACATTTGTATTTACACCAACCACAACTTGGTTTTAGAAGTATTGGAATAGTGAAGCAACCTATTGAAAATACTCCTTTAGAGGAGATTAAGGATCCCGTAATTACTGATTACGGGATTCGTCTTTTTATAAAGCGAGATGATTTGACGCATCCCGCAATTTCTGGAAATAAGTGGAGAAAACTGAAGTATAATCTGCAACAAGCAAAAAAGGAAGGACATAAGACCTTATTGACCTTTGGAGGAGCTTATTCCAATCACATTTATGCGGTAGCGGCGGCAGGGCTCTGGATGGATTTTGAGACGATAGGTGTGATTCGAGGAGAGGAGCACCTTCCTTTAAATCCGACGCTTTCTTTTGCGAAGGAAGCAGGAATGAAGTTGGTTTATATGGATAGAACCACTTTCAGGACCCATGAAAGTCCAGAAGTGTTACAGTCATTGAAGGAGGAATGGGGCGATTTTTACACCGTTCCCATGGGAGGAAGTAATGTGTTTGCTTTACCGGGCTGTCAGGAGATTGTAAAAGAAATAGAGGCTGAACCGTTAACGTTTGATTATATCTGTTGTGCTTGTGGAACCGGAGGTACATTGGCAGGGATACTCTCGGGCTTAAAGGATGGACAGCAAGCAATAGGTTTTCCTGCCTTAAAAGGAGGAGAATTTTTGTATGATGATATTCATAAGTTATTGGAAGAGGCTTCTGTGGATGTACCTTCTTCTCAGTGGACATTAAATTGCGACTACCACTTTGGAGGATATGCAAAGAAAAAGCCTGAGCTTCTAGCTTTCATGGAAGCTTTTGAAGAAAGAAACCAGATTCCGTTGGAGTTTATCTATACAGGAAAAATGATGTATGGCGTCTATGACTTAATACAGAAGGGATACTTTCCAGAAGGGAGCCAGATTGTGGTTGTGCATACAGGAGGGCTACAAATAAAAAACGGATAATCCCTTGTTAAGAGGGCTTATCCGTTTTGATATTATGATTGCAAAGGATACTTAGATTGCCAGAAGTTTATCTTCCAACTTCTTAAGAATTCTTTGTTTCGTCTTCATCTTGTTGATAAAGTTGTTTCTCTCCTGATACAATGCGAAGTCTTCTGGATTTTTTCCTCCACTTGCCGCCAAAGCAGGACCATACTTATAGTTGAACTCATCCAACTCTTGCTCATCCTGGCGAAGAGAATCTCTCAACAGGTCCAGTTTGATCTTAAGTTGCTCGAAGTCTGACTTACTATATAGGTCTGGGTGCAAGTTCTTGGCTGTTCTTTCCAGGAAGTGACTTTCGAAGATCTCATTACAAATAATACGGAATTTCAGGTTAAGCTCTTTATCTTCTTGAGATGGTTGCTTACCCAAAGATTTCCAGGAGTTTTGTAATGATTTAATGTTAGAGATATTGAAAGGAGCACCATTTTTAAGGTATACCTCTGCGGTTTCCAAGATTTCCTTTTTCGCTTCAACACCAGTTTTTCTTCTAGTGAACGAAGATCTTTCACCTCCTCCAAAGCGATCGTCACGGGCACCGTAAGAGCTGCTGCTGCCACGTTTCAGGTCATTAAAGAATTTAGTAGTTTCTCGCTTGAAGTCATTTTGCAATTGCATAAACTTCTTCTTGGCGATCTTACCCACTTCTCTCCATTCTTTTTGAATGTCTTTTACCTCCTGTACGAAGTCACTGCCACCACCCAGGCGGTTGATTCTGCGTAACTGGTTGATAAGACGAGTGTACTGGTTAACCCTGTGCTTAATGATTTTGGCTTGCTCCTGATAGAAGAATGTTCTGCGATCATAGAAACGCTCAAGTGCTTTGTTAAAACGCTCAGAGAGTGTCGGTTCTATTTCCTTGTGAGCACTACCGGTTTTAATCCAGTTCATCTTCAACTCTTTGAACTTATTGGAAGCAGTTTTCCAATCAGAGCTACTACTCCAATCTTCAGCTTCTTTCAAAAGAGCCTTCTTGATGTTGTAGTTTTTCTCTCTGTTCTTTTCAATATACTCGTTGATCTCGTCCTCAAGTGTATTGATTTCGTCGTAGAGCACAGTAAAATCACCTAAGCCATTGTATTGGGCCAAGTAGGTTCGCATGTGAATCAGCTTCATCAAGTAAGAACCTTTGTTCTCAGACTTTGCCACCGCCTCTTTCACTTCCATGACCTTTTTGGTCACCATGTCAAAGCGATTGACGAAATACTGAAGAGACTCTTCGTCACTGTCACGCACCACACCTATTTCACGATCTTTGAAGTGATAGTAGCCTTTTAGGTATACTTTGTCGTCTTGAATATAGCCGTACTCGGTGATGTCTTTGTACTCTTTAATTGGGGTAGTTGACATTACTTATTGCCTGTTTGGTTAATAGTTAATTGTTTAATCGATATGTATTTAAAGTATTTTGTAAGGTTAGAAACCTTATAAAATAAACGTTTCAAGTCTTGGTTGCGAAATTCAAAAGTAATAATCCACAATTTTCACTGGAGAACTTAAAATTATATTAAGAACACTAATAGCTAGTTGTTTATTCCATCATCATAAACGAATTAACATTGATTTAGAGAAGTTCTTAAAAAATAACACCGGAAAAATTATAATTCCCCTTTGAAAAGGAAACATCATATGTGTCTTTCTTGGTTCACGTCAGAAATTTATAGGTAATCCAAATGTTTTGCAAATAAGTTTTAATTTTATCAGTAATCTCTTCAAAAAACAATCGGTTCAATACCGCATTGTGTAGAGATTCGCTTAAAACATAGGATTTGTACTATCTTGCATCCTGAAAAGTCGCTTTAGTTACGATCTTATTAAAAAAAATTCATATTCTAAAATTTAACTCAGACAATGAGTAACAATAACGAAACCATCATCTTCTCGATGGCGGGGGTAACCAAAACTTACCCGCCTAACAAACAGGTACTAAAAAACATCTATTTATCGTTTTTCTACGGTGCCAAAATTGGGGTATTGGGTCTAAATGGATCAGGTAAGTCATCTCTTTTGAAGATTATTGCGGGCATTGATAAGAACTATCAGGGGGAGGTAGTATTCTCTCCAGGATATTCAGTAGGGTACTTGGAGCAAGAGCCTACATTGGATCCTGAGAAGACAGTGAAAGAAATCGTGCAAGAAGGGGTGCAGGAGATTATGGATCTGATGGCTGCCTTTGAGGAAATTAACCTCAAGTTTGCAGACCCAGCGGTATTGGAAGATCCTGATGCGATGGATAAATTGATCAAGGAGCAGGGAGAAGTACAGGAGAAGTTGGATAACCTGGGCGCTTGGGATATCGATAGCAAGCTGGACAGAGCAATGGATGCGCTACGTTGTCCTCCGGAAGATACCAAAATTGGTGTACTTTCAGGTGGTGAGAAAAGAAGGGTAGCATTATGTAGATTGTTGTTACAGCAGCCAGATGTATTGCTATTGGATGAGCCTACCAACCACTTGGATGCAGAATCTGTATACTGGTTGGAGCAGCACTTGCAGCAATATCCAGGTACCGTGATTGCCGTAACTCACGACCGTTACTTCCTGGATAATGTAGCGGGTTGGATCCTGGAGTTGGATAGAGGTGAAGGTATTCCTTGGAAAGGAAATTATTCTTCTTGGTTGGATCAGAAGCAGAAGCGTTTGGCTGAGGAAGAGAAGCAAGAATCTAAGCGTCAGAAGACGTTGGAGCGAGAGCTGGACTGGATTCGTATGACTCCTAAGGGGCGACACGCTAAGCAAAAAGCCCGTTTGAACGCTTACGATGATATGGTATCTGAAGAGTCTAAAGAAAAGGAGGCTAAGCTGGAACTATTTATTCCTTCCGGACCAAGGTTGGGTAACAAGGTGATTGAGGCCAGTGGTGTAATGAAAGCCTTTGGAGATCGTATCTTGTACGAGAACCTGGATTTCGCTTTGCCTAGAAACGGTATTGTAGGTATTGTAGGACCAAACGGTGCTGGTAAGACAACACTTTTCAAGATGATCACAGGAAAAGAGGAGCCTAATGCGGGTACTTTTGATGTGGGAGAAACGGTGAAGATTGCTTATGTAGACCAGGAGCACGATCAATTGGATCCTAATAAAACGGTTTGGGAGACCATTTCTGGTGGTCAGGAAAACATTCTGCTAGGCGATCGTGAGATCAACTCAAGAGCTTATGTAAGCAAGTTTAACTTTGCGGGTAATGATCAGCAGAAGAAAATTGGAGAGCTGTCAGGAGGTATGAGAAACCGTGTACACCTGGCGATGTCTATCAAGGAAGGAGCTAACTTACTGTTGCTTGATGAGCCTACCAACGACTTGGACGTAAATACCTTGAGAGCACTGGAGGAAGCATTGGAGAACTTTGCGGGATGTGCGGTAATTATTTCTCACGACCGTTGGTTCCTGGATAGAATTTGTACGCACTTGCTGGTGTTTGAAGGAGACTCTACTTTGAGATTCTTTGAAGGTAACTTTACAGAATATGAAGAGAAAAGAAGACAAGAAGTAGGGGATATCACACCGAAGCGTTTGAAGTATAAGAAATTGATGAAATAGGAATATTTCAATAATAAGTAGGTGAAAAAACAGTGATCTGAATAAGGTTACTGTTTTTTTATGCTTTAAAGTGACAGATTCTCAACTATTTGCTTTTTAGAAAGTTTTATTTCATATGAAAACCCCTTATTTTTGCTATTACTATAACGTGATCAAATAGTATTTTATGCACAGTTCTTGATAGCTTGTGCTTTTTAGACTGGATATCCATACAAATCAATATATATGCAAGACGTAATCCGTTTACTTCCAGAAGCCTTGGCAAACCAGATTGCAGCTGGTGAGGTAGTACAGCGACCAGCCTCCGTGGTGAAGGAACTATTGGAGAATGCGGTAGATGCTGGAAGTAACGATATCAAGCTCATCGTAAAAGACGCTGGAAAGACACTCATCCAAGTCATTGACAACGGAAAGGGGATGTCTGAAACAGACGCGCGTATGAGTTTTGAGCGACATGCAACTTCCAAAATTGCCTCTTCGGAGGACCTCTTTGCAATCCATACTTTTGGATTTAGGGGAGAGGCCTTGGCCTCTATTGCAGCAGTGGCACAGGTGGAACTGAAAACCAGAAGAGCTGAGGATGAAATGGGCGTGCATATTTGTATGGAAGGAGGTAAGCTGGAAACACAAGAACCGATCAGTACTCCAGAAGGAACATCGGTTGCGGTCAAAAACTTGTTTTTTAATATTCCTGCCCGTAGAAAATTCTTAAAGTCCAACCCTGTAGAACTAAAACATATTATTGATGAGTTTCAGCGTGTGGCTTTGTCTAACCCTGAAGTCAGCATGGTATTGTACCATGACGATAATGAGATGTTCAGCCTTAGGGGAGGAAAAATGGCTAAACGTATTGTTTCCCTATTTGGAAAGTCTTATCAGGAACAACTTTATCCTTGTCAGGAAGATCTTGAGGTAATGTCAATTGGTGGATATGTCGGAAGCCCTGACGCCGCCAAGAAAACAAGAGGCGACCAGTTTTTCTTTGTGAATGGACGTTATATCAAGCACTCTTACTTGAATCATGCAGTGATGACAGCCTATGAAGGATTACTTCCTGAGGGCACCTTCCCATTTTATCTACTCAATATTACGGTAGATCCCAAGGATGTAGATGTGAATGTACATCCCACTAAGACTGAAGTTAAGTTTACCGATGAGCGTACATTGTATGCATTAGTGAGTGCAGCAGTGAAGCAGGCATTGGCAGGTTATGGTGTGGCACCTTCCATTGATTTTGGGGTGGATGTCAATTTTGCTGAGGAGCTGCCAGAAGTTTCCAAAAGAGAAATCATGGGAAGAGGAACTTCTTCTGGAAGTTTCAATATGGACTTCTCCATTCCTTCTAAAGAAGAACAGACAGCTCCTTCTTTTGGAAGACCTGAATATATAGAAAACACAGAGGATAACTCTTCTGAAGAGGTAGTGACACGACTTTCTTCCAGAATTAATAACTGGGATGAAGAGGCTGCTCCTTCTGCGATGAGCAAGGTTTGGGAGCAACAGGATCCTATGTTCAATATGGATTCTGATAACTTTCCTGATGAAAACGTAGAAGCATCTCCAACGATCACTTTCAGTAGTAGAGCGAATGAGTTGGATGAAGTACAGCAAGAAGAAAAAGAAACTCCTATAGAAAAGATTGAGCCTATACAGATCCGTAATAGTTATATCTTGTATCAGGTGAAATCAGGAATTACGTTACTGGATCAAGAAGCAGCACACGAACGTATTCTCTATGAGCGCTTCTTACAAGAGATTAATCAGAATACAGGTGTATCACAGAAACTTTTGTTTCCTCGTACCATTGAACTGAGCCCTGCTGACTTATTGCTTTTAGCTGAGTATAAGGATGAAATTAAGGCCTTAGGTTTTTCGCTGGAAATCAAGGAGCATAGTAAGGTAGTAGTCAATGGTATCCCTGCTATTATCCATAACAGTAATGAGGAAGGTGTATTAGAAGGAATCATTGAACAGATCAAGCATAATCGAGATACACTGCAACTTTCCCATGGAGAAACAATCGCAAGGTCATTGGCTAAGCGTACAGGAATAAAGAAAGGGCAGTCTATGGAAACGGCAGAAATGCGTTCCATTATTGAACAACTGTTTGCTTGCTCTAACCCTAATTTCTCACCAGAAGGGCGTAAGACGATCGTTTTGATGAAAATGGATGCTATCGAGAACTTGTTCCAATAGTAGGTTTAGCATTATACTACATAATAGTTGCTGCTCATAAAGGATAAGCAGTAACTGATAGATAAAAGTAAAAAGAGAGCATTGATCAGATCGTCAATGCTCTCTTTTTACTTTTGTATTCAACTGTTTTTCCAATAATAACATGAGGTCTTCGTCAATGAGAAGGTGCCCTTTATCCAAAGTATAGAGTGTAGCTCCGTCTACTGCTTTTTCAAATTCTTGTGCTCCTTCCATTAGGATGACTTCATCCCTTTTGCCAAAGTATAAATCTACAGGTACCTTTTCTTTATTAAGATAAGCTTGTACCTGCTCCAAGTTCATATTTCGGGAAGACTTTACGAAAGTGGTACATCCAAAGAATCTTCTCCGCTGCTCCTTGGTATTAAAGTGATTATAAGTAAAATCATATAGAAATTTTGAGATCCATTGTTTGCGATAGGCAAGTCCCACTAACCAAAACATCAGTTTGTGACTACGCATGACAATAGGGACAATAACACTGAACCAATGTGGCAGTTGGGCAAAGTCATATAAGCGATGTGTCTTGATGCCATCAGCAGCACATAAATAGAGGTGATCCAATAGCTTGTAGTAATGTGGTACTAGCATAAGAGCACTTCTTCCTCCTAGACTATATCCCATGATACTGAGTCGTTCTTGCTTTTCTTTTTGCTTGATCAACTCGATCACTTCGATTAATGTATTCAGGGTAAATTGTTTTTTTTTCCATGTAGACTTTCCATGAAAGGGTAAGCTGATGGCATATACAGTATATCGTTTTTGTAGTGTAGGAGCTAGTACAGAGAAAAGTTTGGCACTATCTCCAAAACCATGTAAGCAGATAAGTAAGGGTTTGCCTTCTCCATGCTTGATATATTCTATGGTGCCGTCGGGGAGCGTTAGAAAACCGTTGGTAGTCATAGTCGTCTTAGTCATCGGATATTGTTTGGGATATTAAAAGTGAATATGTATTCAATTTACTTTTTCTTGATGGACTTATCAAGAATGGGAGTTGGAAAACAAAATTGGCAACATACGCTTATATTTGAATAATAGTCAGGGAAAACAATACTATAGGAGGAAGAAATCTTCATAAACATAAAGCACATATGCTAACAGATTATTGGGTAATTACACAGTTATTGATTCAGGTAAGTACTTTGTTAATAGGACTAGGGGCAGTCTACTATGGAGTTCGAATCATAGCAGGTTGGGATGAGGTGGCCGTGAGTGAGAAGCAGTTACAATTGGAGCGACAGACATATTTAGTATCTTCTGTGGTACGTTTTGCTCTACTATTTCAATTGTTTTCCTTAATACTTTTTATGGTAACGGTGAATATTCATATTCCTCCGTTGATTAAGGGAGCGATGTGTGCGCAGGGAGTATTATCAGTAAATGAATACGGCTATCCTTTACTCTATCTTAAAGTATTGGCCGTCTTTTTATATGTCTTATTCCTTTCCATGAATTACCTGGATGATAGGGAGCCTACCTATCCACTGACCCCTTTGAAGTATTGGTTGATCCCACCTATAGCAATTATACTGTTGGTGGAACTGTTGCTGATGTACTTATTTTTTGCAGGAATAACACCAGATATTATTACAACTTGTTGTAGTGTAGCGTTTTCTGATTGGGGAGATGATACTACTGTTTGGACACTCTCAGAAGAGTGGATTGACTATTTGCTTTGGGTTTTTGGAGGACTATATATTACCATACTCTTACTGAATGCTCGCAAGGGTATTGCCCCTTATTGGACATTATTGATAGGGGTAGGATATGTGGTGATCGCAATTCTTTTATTAAAGCTGCATTTTGTAAAGTATATCTATGGTTTACCTTCCCATTTATGTCTTTATGATATCTTTTTGAGCCAGTATCATTATGTAGGTTTTGGGTTGTTTTTAAGTTATTACATTTTATTATCATTATTGATTTTCAAAAATTGTCTCTACCTTAAAGAAGGTACATTGAGGTATTCCTATTCACGTTTAAAGACGAGAATAGACTACTTTATTTATATCCTGACCTCCTTAATCATATTGATTCCCATGCTTTATTGGATATTATGGGAGGGAAAGCTGTAATGATAAGGCGATTGCAAAAGGAAATGGCAGTAGTTGCATGAATTGGAATAGCATGTAAGTATTGACATCAATTTGCAACTTCTTTAACATTGTTAGGAGACCTTACATGAGGTATTGAGAGACAGTTGTCTATCTTTGTTATTGTACATAAACCTGTACATGTAACTGATTTTTGATCAATCTATTCCAACCAATGCTGACAAAATATTATATGGATTTTAGCTTTACAGATACTTTGTATGAAGGTGACCAAGATGGTTACAAGAGTTTTCTGAAAGTGTCACAAGAGGAATTCGCAACGGATTTCGAAACAATGAAAGATGCCTTAAGAAATAATAATGCTCAAGGTTTTAGTGATATCAAGCATAAGTTTACGACAAGGCTGAGTACCTTTAGGCTAGAAAGTTTGGAAGCATTTTTACAGAGTATTAGCAATGCCTTCAAGTCAGAGAGCGTAACTTTGGATACGGAACTCACGCTAGAGGAACTGGAGATACATATCAAAGGCATCATGAAAATGCTAGAAGAAAAAAACAACGCCCTTTAAGGGAACAATGAAACAATACATCATTCCAAATGGATAAAGGAAAAGGATGAAGGAAAAGCACCTCTGTAAAGAAGTTATATTCCTTCATCCTTTCTCGTTTAACATTAATATCTATGGATAATATGTATGGCATGATGAGGTAGCTTCCTATTAGAGCTTGTTTGGAATGCCTCTTCAGAGAGAAAATTCCTCTAATCACTACTCAAATCAATTCATATTTTCGGTAAATAGAAACCACTATTTTCACTGCGTGTACCCTAAATCTGGGTTGATTGGAGAAGGTTATAGAAATTTCCCCTACCTGAATCAGTATTTAAAACAAGCTCTTAGTAAAAGGAAATATTAGGGTGAAGCTCTTTTTCAATTTCTTTTGCAATAGATTTATACGCTCGGGCATTCCGTAGTTCTCCTTTCTGATCGTAGAAGTCACTTAAATTGAGGTTAGCTTGTAGAGCAACTTCGTTAAAAAGCTTCAGGAGAGACTTTTTATGATGCTGTACTTTTTGATAATGATATAAAGCTTGAGTTGTGTTTCCCATAGCATAGTAGATATTTCCCAATAGTAAGTCTGACCCCAGCACCTTCATATGGTTGGCCTGATAATGATCGTTATAATACCTTTTGAGTAGTAACGCATACTTTAGAGAAGTATCATAATCCTTCTTCTGAAAGAAAAGCATCGAAAGGTTATTAATAGAAGTAGGATACCATTTAGGATGTTGCTCAAATTTGAGTAGAAGTTCCTGATAGTAAACCGTAGCAGAGTCAGTATTTCCTTCCAATTGAAAGAGAGAGGCGACGTCAAAAAGGTCTTCAGCTTCAGTATAGCTATTCTCAGCAAGAATCTGATAAATTTTGACTTTCTCTTGTTGACATCGTTTAGCGTTAGCAATGTCTCCAGATTTAACATAGAGGTCGATTAGATTTCCAATAATTTTGGCCGACTTCAGGTTATTTCTCCCAAAAGTTTGATTATATAATCCCAGGGCAATGGTATAGGATTGAATGGCAAAGGTATAGGCTTCAGCCAAAACAAACTTCTGACCTATTTGAAGGTAACGAAGGCCAATTTGAGGCGCTTCGGCCTTTCCTTTTTGTGTTATTAGTTGCTGTAGAAGATTATGGTACCAATAAAAGGATAACTCATAAGCTGCTGCAGTAAAGAATGCGATAGCCATTTGCTCCTGAAAAGCAATTGCTTCTGACTTACTCTCTATATTTTGGAGATAAAGACGGAGAGCTTCTTTAGCAAACTGCTGCCCTTCCTCAAAGTTTTTTTGATGTATATATAAATAGGCCAGCTCTCTATAAAATACTCGATTATTTATATGAGTAGTGCCATAGATCTCTTTTGTAATCTGTAAACCTGTTTTTAGTGAAGTTTCAGCGGCTTTCATAGCTCCTGTTTTTTTGAGGGCTAAGCCTATTTTAAGGTGCAATTGAGCCACATCAGGCCTTACAGAAGAGTCCAGTTGCTCCAGCTTTTGGATGGCCTTGTTGTAATAGCTGACGGCTAGTCCAAAGTCATTACTTTGAAAGTAGGTATTCCCAAAAAGAATATAAAGCTCGACCAATGCCACCTCATAACTGGGGTTGTTAGCTTTTTCATACATCTTCATCGCCTGAGTGTAGGAATCAATCGTAGGAGGACCAAGCTGTAGGTGATGTTGTATTTTGCCAATCATACTGTGAAGCTCTCCTAGCATACCATATGGTAGAACCTCTTGTGTTGAAAGAAAAACAATTCCATTCTGACACGTTCTTAGGGCTTTGGAAAAGTATTGATAATTGGCGAATAATTCAGCAGTTTCTTGATAAGCACGACCTATATCATAAATACTATAGAGTGGGTTACTTTGGGATTTTTGGAGGTACTCCTGAAGAATTGTAGAGGCACTATCTACTTGAAATGCATGAAGTAGAGAGTCAGCTTTTTGCAGCTGAGGTGCAATAGTATGTTGTTGTGCCGCTACACTTTGTGTCGTTAAAAAGTAAGCAATCAGTAGTAATAGTACCCCTCTCATTCTTAGTAATGTTCTTGTGATACTTACAAACATAATATTTTAGCCTGTGTTTAGAAGATGAATTAGGGTATAAAATGACCTTACCCGAAAGCTTGACATCGACTATGTTTATATGACTAACTGTTAGAAAGGGGTACTGTTATTGAATGATTACATAAATTGCTCCTTAATGTATTGCAACTTATCTATAGAAAGAGGCTTGTCCATAATCGTAGAAACAAGCTCGTATTTTTTGCTTTTCTCCCTTTCATAGTCTGTTACACCTGAAGATAGCATAAACACTTTGATTGTTTTATGAGAAAAGTGTTCCATATATTGATCTAAAAAGACCCATCCATTGGAAGGGGGCATATTGATGTCCAGAAAGATGACTTCAGGAAAATCACTGCTACTTTCAAGTTCCTGAAGGCGAGATAAGGCTTGCGCTACATCGGTAATACAGGTAACATTCGTACTGAAACCTGATTTCTCAATCATTTTTTTGCAGATCAGATTATTGGTCGTATCGTCGTCAATGATAAAAACTGATTTTACAGTTTCCATGGTATAGTAAGTGTTATGGTTTAAATAATATAAATCGTTCCTCGAAATAGGATATTGGACAGTGGATTAAATGGTATGCTATTATTTCTGCCCCTGAAAATATAATACAAAAAAAAGACACGCAAAGCATGTCTTTTTTCTTAACCAATTCAATTATTTAAACTTCCATCGTATTAAAAGAAGCGTCTTTGAAAGCACTGTAGGGAACAGTGCTTAAATATTTTATATATATATGATATGTTCTAATTTAAACTATACCTTAAATGTAATTAATAATATTAACAAAAGATATATTATTTTAAATTTTATCTAAAAATACTTATTAAATATTGAAATTTTAATAAAAGGTAATAATATAGTACTAATAAATAACAGTGCTTATGCTTTTACCAAGGAAAAGTAGCGACTAAATAAGTTAAAGTAATACAGGCTTTGTAAATACTAAACAAGTAGATTCGTTTTATGCTATAGAGATTTCTGGAGTGTACTTGGTATTGGAATGCTCTAATCGTGAGGTAGCTTTGTAAAACAAAGAACAAAGCACTTTCAGTACAAATTAAGAACGTAGAAAGAAGTATAGGAAAGTCTGTTTTATAAGACAGTAAGACATAGTACTGATAACAAAAGAAAAGACCAATGAGCAGACTCATTAAGGAGAACGAAAGGTAGATTTGTAGGGGTACGATCTTATCTTTTCTGGCGCGGGAATAAGCCAGTCCTAGCAGGATACTACTACAAAGAATACAAACACTCACTTCAATCACGCCATCATAAGGTAAAGCGAGAGAACTGGGAGCTTTGTCTTTAATGCCTTGTATTACGAATAGATAAAGACAGAAGCTGCAAAAGGCATACAGTATGAATAAGAGGTGTAAATTTTGTTGGAGTTGTTTTTCTACAGCAATTTTATTTTTGATTCTCTGAATGGGTAATTGCTTCATATAGTTGCAGGGTTAAAGTTGAAGGGCTTTTAGTGACGACCCTCTGAAAGGTTGTGGTTGGGTCGTTTTAAGGTAAGTTGGGAGTACCTTTCTTTACTATTTAATTTAATAGTATTTGTGAATAAAGGAAACGATAAAGGGTAATAGGTAAAAAGTATAAGGTAAAAGATTATTCCTGCATATCTTTTACCTTATACATTTTACCTTGTTAGGAATAATTACGTGCACCGAAAATAGCACTGCCAACTCTAACGAGTGTACTCCCTTCTTCAATGGCAATTTTATAATCACCACTCATCCCCATAGAGATTTCTTTCAGTTCAAGTTGAGGGAGGGAATAGGTTGATTTTACTTTTTCAAATAATTGTTTGAGACTCTTAAATTCTTCTCGGATGGTTTGCTCATCATCCGTATTGGAAGCCATACCCATGAGACCTCGTATACGGATATGCTCCATTTTGGAAAAATCGTCATGTTGAAGTAACTCAACGAGTTCAGATTCATCGAGTCCAAACTTGGTTTCTTCTTTACCTAAATGAATTTGCAGAAGACAAGGAATCACACGTTCATGTTGTGCACCTCTTTTATTGATCTCAGCAAGAAGCCTTAAGCTATCTACAGAGTGGATAAGGCTAACAAAAGGAGCGATATATTTCACCTTATTTCTTTGAAGGTGCCCGATCATATGCCATTCAATATCTTTGGGTAAGGCCTCGTGCTTTTCGGTAAGCTCTTGTACTTTATTTTCACCAAAAACCCGAATGCCACAGTCGTAGGCTTCCTGTAGCAAGCTGATGGGTTTGGTCTTGCTTACAGCGACCAATTTACAGTCTGTGCCTTCAAGTTCTTTTTCAAATTTTTCGATGTTTTCAGATAAAGCGCTCATGTTAAAAGGTAAAAGGTAAAAGGTAAAAGGTAAAAGGTAAAAGGTAAAAGGTAAAAGGTAGGGGTGACCCCATGTGGTCGCCCGAACGAAGGTAAAAGGTATATTTTTAATAGGCCAAGCAATCACTTGGTTGGCGGTATCATTATTAAATGCAAAAATGATAAAAAATGGTTGTTTACATGTCTTTAATACACATTCTTTTTGCTCTAAAAAAGCTAATTTAACTGTTAGCGAATCCTAATATTTTACTTATTATTGTTATGGTTAACGATTGATATTCCGATATTTGACAGCAGGATTAAATCCTTATGTTTTATCACTTTTTGGATAAAAAACACTCAATAATTATAAATTAAAATAACAGAATGAAAAAACTGACTATTTTGTTTTCATTACTATTGGTAATGGTTTCTCAGTTCGCTATTGCACAAATTGCTTCTAAAGATTCCGTTTGGCTTCATCAAGGAAGCTTTGGAGTAAACTTTTCGAATGTAGGCTTATATAACTGGGCTGCCGGAGGACAAAATTCTACAGCTTTAGGAGCAGTGTTATCCCTTAAAACCAAAATGGACGAAGGAGCAATGGTTTGGGGTACACAACTAGATATGGCCTATGGAGTAGTACGACAAGGAGATTCTCGTTACAACGTTAAGAAAACAGATGATCAAATGGTTTTGACATCCGATATGGGGTATAAAATCAATGAACATTGGAGGCTTCTTGGAAGTGCACAGCTAAGGACACAAATGGATGTTGGATATGACTTCTATATGGATGAGACCGATGATCAAGAGATGCGCCGAAAGATCTCAGCTTTTATGGCACCTGGTTATTTGGTATTGAATGCCAAGGCAGAGTACAACTATAAAGATATCGTCAGCCTTTCATTGGCACCTGTATCTAACCGATTTACCTTTGTGATGGATGAGCAGTTGTCAGAACAAGGTGCTTTTGGTGTAGAAGCAGGAGAGCGTATGCGTTATCAATTTGGTATGACAATCCATAATGCGATTCAAGCAAAGTTGATGGAGAATGTTTCTGTTAAGTCAGACCTTAATATGTTTGCTCCTTATGAAGAGTTGGATCGTTGGGTCGTAAACTGGGGAACACTATTAGTATTCAAAGTGAATAAGTATATTAATACTAACTTTGGAACCCAATTGATTTATGATCCAGATGTTTTGGTTCCAAAAAGTGATGGAACAACAGGACAAGGAGTACAGTTTAAGCATGTATTAAATGTTGGAGTAGCAGTAAGCTACTAATTATACTATAAGAAAGGAAGATGGATACTATTGCTGAATCAGTATTCCAAAAAAGCTCTGATAGGACAGAATAATATTTTTTCTTATTAGTGTAGTCTTCTAATACGGGAGATCCTTATTTTTGAATCTCTTAGCAGAGCCGGAAACTTTGATAAGTTTCCGGTTCTTAGTTTTAAGCATGAATGTCACGACAATATTTACCAAACGATCAACACCGAATGCAAGTAATTAATCCGCCATTAGCGACCAAAAAGACCTATACGCTTGAAAAACATGGGGATGTTCGTATTGACCCTTATTATTGGATGCGAGAGCGAGAAAACCAAGAGGTAATTGATTACCTGGAGGAAGAAAATGCTTACACCGCGTCCATGATGGAGCCCTCTAAGGCATTGGAAGAGACCCTCTTCTCAGAAATGCGATCTAGAATTAAGGAAGATGATGAGTCGGTTCCTTATCGTAGAAATGGATACTGGTATTATACTCGTTATGAGGAAGGTAAAGAATACCCAGTGTATTGCCGTAAAAAAGAAAGTCTTACAGCTCCAGAAGAGGTATTGCTGGATGCGAATAAAGAGGCGGAAGGATATGAGTACTTTGCGGTAGGTGCTATGGTGATCAGCGATGATAATCAATTACTGGCTTTCGCTGTTGACACTGTAGGAAGAAGAATTTACGAAATCAAGGTTAAAGATCTAAAAACAGGTCAGCCAATAGGGAATACCCTAAAGGAGACAGTAGGAAACTGTTGCTGGGCAGCTGATAATAAGACCTTATTGTATACGACACAGGATAAAGAAACCTTGCGTCCCAACAAAGTGTGGAAACACCAATTGGACACTGAGCAGCAAGAGGACCAACTTCTTTTTGAAGAGACTGACGAGAAGTTTACCCTTCAAATCCATCGTACAAAATCCCGTCGATATATTTTTATTAATTCAGGATCTACCACTTCTAGTGAAATTCACTATGTGGAAGCGGAGACTCCAGCTCAGGAACTAAAGGTATTTTTGCCGAGGGAGGAGAAGCATGAGTATCAGGTAGAGCACTTTGAAGATAAGTTCTATATATTGACGAACTGGCAGGCGACCAACTTCCGTTTGATGGAAGCTCCTATACATGCTACCGAAAAAGAGGACTGGACAGAGGTGATCGCCCACAGAGGAGACGTTTTGTTAGAAGGGATAGAGGTGTTCAAGGATTACATGGTATTGGAAGAGCGTATTGGGGGACTAACGCATCTTCGTATCAAACATTGGTCGGATGGAGAAGAGCATTATCTTGATTTTGGAGAAGCAACGTATTCTGCATGGATCAGTGTGAACTATGATTTTGATACGAAGATTCTTCGTTATGGGTATAATTCCTTGACGACACCTCGTTCGACATTTGATTACCATATGGGAAGTCGCCATAAAGAATTATTGAAGCAACAGCCCGTATTAGGTGGATTTTCCTCAGAGGATTATCAAGCCGAACGCATTCACGCGACAGCAGCAGATGGCACACAGATTCCGATTTCTTTGGTTTATAAGAAAGGGTTTGAAAAACATGGGCATGCACCGATGTACTTGACTGCTTATGGTTCTTATGGATATTCTTATGATCCTTACTTTAGTGTCGTTCGTTTGAGTTTGTTGGATAGGGGATTTGTGTTTGCTATTGCTCATGTCCGAGGAGGAGAAGAGATGGGAAGACCTTGGTATGAGGATGGAAAACTATTGCATAAGCAAAACACCTTTACAGACTTTATTGCTTGTACGGAGCACTTAATAGCAGAAGGATATAGTAGTCCGGACCGTATAGTAGCCAATGGCGGAAGTGCAGGAGGGTTATTGGTAGGAGCAGTGATAAATATGCGTCCAGAGTTATACAAGGCAGTAGTGGCAGATGTTCCTTTTGTGGATGTAGTGACTACGATGCTGGATGAAAGTATCCCGCTAACAGTAGGAGAGTACGAGGAATGGGGCAACCCCAATGATCCGGCTTACTACTTCTATATGAAGTCTTATTCTCCATACGATCAGGTAAAGGCACAGAATTACCCTAACTTATTGGTTACTTCTGGCCTTCACGACTCTCAAGTACAGTATTGGGAGCCTACTAAATGGGTTGCCAAGTTAAGAGAACTGAAAACAGACAATAACCTATTGTTATTGAAAACCAATATGAGTGCTGGTCACGGAGGTGCTTCAGGACGATTTGAAACGCTAAGAGAAATCGCGTTTGAGTTTGCCTTTATCCTAATGATACTTGGTATGGAATAAATAGTTAGGAGTTGGGAGTTAGAAGTTATAAGTACTAAGTTTTTTTAAAGAACTCCTAACTCCTAACTACCATGCTTCCGGCCTTTCTGCCAATGAAAGGGAAATATGCAAATGATCTCCCGTACCCCCGTGCCGTACAGCATTAAACCCTAAAGTCCAAAAGTAAAGCTGTACTAAACGATTGCGTATCCACCAACGGTCACTGACACGTATATCCATGGCGTGTACATAGCCTGTGCTTTGAGTATAGTGCAATGATCTTTTTTTGGAAGGAAGCCCCATTTTTCTGTAATCTTCAGGAGCGCGTTCCGCATCAGTGATGAGTAGATCACGATCAATCCATAATAATGTTCTTACCCCTAAGCGAAGAAAAGGATGTAGGCTGGTATATTCTTTTCTAATTTCTGATACTTTATGGTTTTTGATAGGAAGGGTAATGAGTGAGGCACCACAATAAAAGAGCGTAAGTCCTGTCATGATAAAGAAGGTGATCTTAAACTCCCTCATACTGATATATTGCCTGCGAAGAACTTTTCTATATAGAAAAGAGGTATAGTACAGACAAAGAAATAAGGATATAATATAGGTCAAGCCTAAGGCAATCCAAGTATTCCATTCATAGTATTGATATAAAAAGACACTTCCTCTGATCAATAAATAGATAGGGAGCAAGAAAAGTAGTAAAGGCTTTAATAAGTATTTAAGAGCCCACAGTGTTCTTTTAGAGGGAGTATGTATGTTGTAAGCCATAGGGAAGGGGTGGTGTGGTATTAGTTATGCCGTTTGTTGAGTAGTATTCATTAATTAGGCCGAACAGAGCTAGTGAGCAGTATAAGGATTATTTATTCAACCTTAATATATGAATACGTGGAATAGTATTGATTGGTTGATCGAATAATAGAATTTACCTTGTCGGGGAGATGACAAGGGACGCCCTTCCTTCATCCTTCATCTATCACGTAAGTGACATGCTTATGGCCGCAGTACCCACAAGGGGCACCCTTTTATAACCACTTTTTCTTCTTAAAGTAGAAGACCATCACAATAGCAACAGCAATCATCAATCCCCATACCCCGAAATACCCCCAATGCCATTGTAACTCTGGCATATAAGCAAAGTTCATCCCATAGATCCCCGCAATAAATGTAAGTGGAATAAAGATCGTAGAGACCAGGGTCAACAATTGCATAATCTGGTTCATCTTATAGCTTACCCCTGAATGGTACAAATCCATCAAGTTACCAATCATCTCTTTCTGATGGTCAATTAACTCATTAATGTAGACCACATGTTCCATCAAGTCTTTGATGTAACGCAGTGTATCTTCCGAGAGCAACTCACTTTCATTTTTTTGTAAGTTGAGAATAGCTTCACGTAGGGGAGAAATTGCTTTTCTAAACTGACTAGCCTTTTTATTGAGTTGCTGTATATCAATTAATGCCCTGCGGTCTGGATGAGCAATGATGGATTCCTCCATTGCTTCAATGGTATCACCAAAGTGCTCCGTCACATGGTAATAATTATCTACAACCATATCAATAAGTCGATAGAAAAGATAATCAGGCCCTTTTTTTCGAGCCTTGGCTTTCCCATCTTTTACCCTTACCCTGAATTCGTGAAAGATATCCCCTTCTTTTTCCTGTAAGGAAATAACCCAGTTTTTTCCTAGTATAATGCTGAGTTGTTCTTCCACAATACTTTTTCCATCAGCAGTCAACCCCAACATTTTAAGCGTAATAAACTCATGATCCTCGAACCCTTCGGACTTAGGGCGGTGCTGGGTATTGATAATATCTTCCATCATCAGGGTATCCAGCTCAAAGTGTTCACTAAGCTTAGTGATCAATGCTGTATCATGTAATCCATCGATATTGATCCAACTGACAGAAGTATGCTCCTTTAATTGGAAGACCTCCTCTATCGTATTGACCTGATACTCTTCAATTGTGGTAGGGGTATAATCGGTTACGGAGATTTTTACCTCATCGCTCCATTGTGTACCTACATGCACTAGCGTACCTGGAGGTAACCCTATTTTACTAGATGTTGTGTTCATACTGTTTAATTGAACGCTGTTCGTTCATGATGTTTAGTTGTTCAAGCTTGTTGAGATAGAACCCTCGCATCATGCGAGGGCCTACATTTATTTCGCTGGAAGTAATTTAGACCTTACTTCTCCAAAGCCGACACGTATTCCGTCCTTGATACAATAGCCTCTCATAATGACCGTATCACCATCTTCCAGAAACTTTCGTTCTCCTCCTTCTTCTAGCAAAATGGTCTTTTGTCCTGCCCAAGATAACTCTAGCATAGAGCCATAAGAATCTTCAGACTTGCCGGAGATGGTACCTGAAGCATACATATCACCCACCTCAATATTACAACCATTAATGGTATGATGTGCCAGTTGCTGTGCCATATTCCAGTACAAGTATTTGAAATTGGAACGACTAATGATCGTTTCTTTTTGACATTTTTCTGGTAATAGAGCGACCTCTAGATTGATATTAAAGGCTTTGTCCCCTTCATACTGAAGATAAGGAAGTACTTTAGGATCTTGTGAAGGCCCTGCTACCCGGAAAGGTTCTAGCGCATCCATCGTAACAATCCAAGGAGAGACGGATGATCCGAAGTTTTTGCCCAAAAAAGGTCCCAAAGGAACATACTCCCATTTTTGTATATCTCGTGCTGACCAATCATTGAAGACAACCATACCAAAGATATGTTCTTCTGCATCAGCAGTAGTGACAGAATCGCCCAAATCAGTCGCACGCCCTGTGATAAAGGCCATCTCTAGTTCAAAGTCCATACGCTGAGACGGACCAAAGACAGGTGTTTCGGCATTAGGTGGCATCATCTGCCCCTTCGGACGATGAATATTCGTTCCAGAAACTACGATAGAAGAAGCGCGTCCGTGATACCCTACAGGTAAGTGCTTCCAGTTTGGCATTAGAGCATTCTCTTTACTTCTGAACATAATGCCTACGTTGGTGGCATGCTCTTGAGAGGAATAAAAGTCCGTGTAGTTTTTCACTTCTACAGGAAGTAACATATCTGCCGTCACTTGAGCGACCAATACCTTATCCGCATGTTTATATAGATCACTACCCTCTGTAAGAAGTTCTTTTATCCTGGCTCTAACCTTTGTCCATATAGGCTTGCCTAGGGCAATAAAGTCATTAAGCTTAGGGCGATCAAAAACGGTGACATCCATTCCCAAGTCATCCATATATCCTAATGCGGCGACTGCTGTCAGATCGAGAATCTCTTCTCCTATTGCAACACCAACTCTAGGAGAGCGTTTGGCGGTTTTAAAAATACCATAAGGAAGGTTGTAAAGTGTGAAGTCGGAGTTTTTAGAGACATTCACCCAGGAAGGTCGATTGGTTAGTTGTGGTTCTATCATCGTATATCTGTTTTTAGTGTGGTGTATAGTTTATAGGCTTAGAGCTTGTTTGGAATACTGATTCAGACAGAAAATTCCTCTAATCACTGTTCAAATCAATCCATATTTTCATCAAATAGAGCCACTATTATCTTCAAATCTGACTTGATTTGAACAGGTTATAGAAATTTTCTCTATCTAAATCAGTATTCCAAGCAAACTCTTATAGATCCAAATGGACCTTCGAAAAGATATTAAATATTTTAGATAGAAATGGTATAAAGAGGGATATGATTGGAGAGTATAAGAATGGAGCAAAGCTATTAGTATTAGCACAGGACACCGCCCTGTGTCGAATATTATTGTGAAATAACACCTCTTCTATTTTCTTTTTTATGTAATATTATACATCCAATAAATACTATTCCTTGCTATAACAGCAAGTCCATTTTTTTATTTCATCTATGATTCAAGAAATAGCCCTTCTTCGTGTAAAACCAGGAATGACCACTCAGTTCGAGAAAGATTTTGCGCTGGCCGGTCAATATATAGCTTCTATCAAAGGGTATAAAAACCATCAATTGCAACGTTGCCTGGAAGATGACCATAAATATGCTTTGCTAGTACAATGGGAAACCTTGGAAGACCACACGGTAGGTTTTAGGGAATCGGAAGCTTATCAGGAGTGGAAGAGGTTATTGCATCATTATTATGATCCATTTCCGGTGGTGGAGCATTTTGAGGTTGTCTTTGAGAATAAAAATTGAATAATACTACATGTACTAAGAAATAACATCATGATAAATAAAAAATACATCTTCTTATCCCTTATAGTTTTATTGGGTTGGGTAAATTCTTTTGGACAGCAGAAAGAAGATTTTCATGGAACATGGAAAGTAAAGCAAATGATTATTGCTGATGAACTGATGCCTAAGGGGATTTCTGAAGAGCAAGTAGCTATGACGGAAAGCTTTCTTAGGATGTTATTCTTTAAAGCGGTTTTTACGTTTGATCAAGGAGGGAATGCTCGTGTAGAGGTACAAGACCCTTCAAAAGAACTGGATATGGAATCGGTATCTTGGATTTATGATTCTCAGAATAAGATTATAGGTATTCGTGATCGAGAAACGAAAAAATCAAGGCTGATGGATATCGGGGTAAAAGTAGAGCAAGGGCACTATTTATTCCATATTCTGGAAAGTCCGGTGATTTTAGAGGTAGAAAAGATTAAGCCTTAATGATTAAAAAATGGTATACTTAGCAGCTTTGAAAGTATATAAACATGCCGATAAATAGTATAGAAACGGAACGACTAGTATTACGTTCAACAAAGGAAGAGGATGCCCCTTTTGTATTACAACTGATGAATACTCCTAAATGGATTCAAAATATAGGAGACCGAAAGATATACACAGAAGAAGCTGCCCAAAAACATATTCTTGAAAAGATGAAACCTCAATTCGAGCGATTGGGGTATGGAAACTATACCATTATTAGAAAAAAAGATGGAGCCAAACTAGGCTTTGCCGGATTATACGATCGAGAAGGAGTAGAGGGGGTAGATATAGGCTTTGGCTTATTGCCGGAGTATGAAGGGCAGGGGTACGCTTACGAAGCCTCTAAGGTATTAATGGAAAAAGCATTCAAAGATTTTGGGTTGAAGGTCATCAAAGGTATCGTTAATCCAGATAATCTTGCTTCTCAGCGTTTATTAGAAAAGCTGGGGTTGAGGCAGGTTGAAAAGATTAAGCTGGGAGAGGAAGGATCGGAAGTGCTGCTTTATAAGAGTTCTTCAATAATACCATTATCATGAAAGCCAAAAACTATACTACAATACGTACGTTCTATCATCTGTCTGAATCCTTTGAAGAATAGAATTTAAAATTTTTAAAAATAAACACTAACAATCAATTTATATGGCACTGTCAAAGAAACGTATTGCAACATTAAAAAGTAACTACAATGAGCTAGTCCTAATTACAGGAGCTACCTCAGGTATTGGTAAAGAACTAGCCTATCAGTTGGGAGAAGCTGGTTTCGATTTGTTGATTACGGGAAGAAGAAAAGAGTTACTGGATCAAATTCAGCAGGAAATCAATAGTCAGTATGGCGTAAACGTGACTACCTTACCAGGAGATCTTGCCAAAAAGGAGGATGTAGAAGCACTTCAACATCATCTAAATCAATATCAGGTAGGTATTGCCATATTGAATGCAGGATATGGTACAGGAGGAGAGTTGCTGGAGATGGACTATTCTTTATTGGAGAATATGCTGGATTTGAACTGTCGTGCCGTATTGCAGTTGAGCCACTTCTTGGGAAATCAATTTAAGAAAGAAGGAAAAGGAGCATTGGTCCTGTTGTCCTCTTTAGTTTCTTTCCAAGGAACACCATATATGACGAATTACGGAGCCACCAAAGCCTATGTACAATCTTTGGCAGAAGGGTTGGCTTATGAGCTTCGTCCACATCGTGTCGATGTGCTTAGTGTAACACCCGGACCCGTAAAAACAGGATTTGAGAATAGAGCCGGAATGGACTTTAATATTGGAGATGACTCTAAGAAAGTAGCGACAGATATTATTCAGGCCATTGGTAAGAAAAAAGTAGTAAGACCGGGAATCATGGCGAAATTTATGAGTACAGGATTTAAGTTGGTGCCAAGAAGCCTTCGAATTAAGATATTCCATTCGTCGATGAAGGATGCCATGGTATAGTTGAATATTGATCCATCATACTCCAAATCGCTTTGTTGAATCGTTGAATTGAGCTTCGCTCGTTGAATCGTTGATTCGAGTTGAACTGTTTTTTGATTGGTAATATCTGTGCCAATCAACATATCAACTCGAATCAACGAGCGAAGCTCAATTCAACGATTCAACGATTCAACAAAAAAGCCACTCCGGATAATATATCCAGAGTGGCTTTTCATTTAGGTTTTATACCCAAATTACAGAATTGCCTCAGCAAGTACCGTGATTTTGTTGTTGATCAACTCAACAGTACCACCGTCTACTACGAAAGTTTTTTCTTCTCCGTTAGCAGTCACAATTCTCAAATCTCCTTTTTCCAGAGCACTGATAATATCAGCGTGGTTGTTCAGCATCTCGAATTCTCCCTCAATGCCTGGAACCTTTACTGACTGAACCTCCCCTTCGAAGGCTTTAGTATCAGGTGTGATCAGTTCAAGGTACATAATATCGTTATTTATAGATGAAAAATGAGTAGCGATGTGCTCGCTACTCATTACTAAGAATCAAATTACTTAGCTTCAGCCATCATCTTCTCACCTTTCGCGATAGCATCCTCAATGCCACCTACAAGGTTGAAGGCTGCTTCAGGAAGGTGGTCATACTTACCATCAAGGATTTCGTTGAAACCTTTGATCGTATCTTTGATGTCTACCAATACACCAGAAAGACCAGTAAACTGCTCTGCTACGTGGAATGGCTGAGACAAGAAACGCTGAACACGACGCGCTCTGTGTACAACTAGCTTATCTTCTTCAGAAAGCTCGTCCATACCCAAGATCGCGATGATATCTTGCAATTCGTTATAACGCTGTAGAGTTTCTTTTACGCGTTGAGCAGTACCATAGTGCTCATCACCAAGAACATCTGCAGAAAGGATACGTGAAGTTGAATCCAATGGATCTACCGCAGGGTAGATACCCAAAGAAGCAATCTTACGTGAAAGTACGGTTGTTGCATCCAAGTGAGAGAAAGTCGTCGCTGGAGCAGGGTCAGTCAAGTCATCCGCAGGTACGTAAACGGCCTGTACGGAAGTAATTGAACCTCTTTTTGTAGAAGTAATACGCTCCTGCATCGCACCCATCTCTGTTGCTAGCGTTGGCTGGTAACCTACCGCTGAAGGCATACGACCTAGAAGGGCTGATACCTCAGAACCTGCCTGCGTGAAACGGAAGATGTTGTCTACGAAGAATAGGATATCGTTACCTTTTCCTTCTCCGTCACCGTCACGGAAATATTCTGCTACAGTAAGACCAGAAAGGGCTACACGAGCACGTGCCCCTGGAGGCTCGTTCATCTGACCGAATACCAGTGTTGCCTGAGACTTCGCTAACTCGTCGTAGTCTACTTTGCTCAGGTCCCATCCACCTTCTTCCATGTCTTTTGCAAACTCCTCACCGTATTTGATTACGCCAGATTCGATCATCTCTCTAAGAAGGTCGTTACCTTCACGAGTTCTCTCACCTACACCAGCGAATACTGAGATACCAGAGTATGCTTTTGCAATGTTGTTGATCAATTCCATGATCAATACGGTTTTACCTACACCGGCACCACCGAAAAGACCAATTTTACCACCTTTTGTATAAGGAGCCAACAAGTCAATTACTTTGATACCTGTGAAAAGGACCTCTGTAGAAGTTGACAACTCGTCGAATTTAGGGGCTGATCTGTGAATTGGGGCCGTTTGCTTACCCTCTGGCTGCTTCATACCATCGATAGCCTCTCCAACTACGTTGAAAAGACGACCTTTGATATCGTCACCCACAGGCATCGCGATTGGTGCACCTGTATCAATTACATCTAAGCCTCTTCTTAAACCTTCTGTACCGTCCATAGCGACTGTACGTACGCGGTCTTCTCCAAGATGCTGTTGAACTTCAAGAACCAACTCCTGTCCGTTCTCTTTTTTAACAGTAAGGGCGTTGTAAATCGCAGGAAGCTGAGCACTTTCGCTAAAGCTTACGTCTACAACCGGTCCGATAACCTGAGCGATCTTACCAAGATTTGACATTCTATTATATGTTATATATTCAAGAACCTATTACGCTAGAAAAAATTTAAATATTCTGAGAGACAATAGTATCCCGTTGATCTCTCGAAACGCAAAACTATATATATCTCCCTATTTTCCAAAGTAGATCTAAACAAAGTTATAATTTACACTTAAAAGTTTTTTACATCTTTGAGAGATGGGATGTTACTTCTATGCTATTTTTTCTTTTTTCCTTTATAAAAAC
Organism: Algivirga pacifica; assembly: GCF_039543525.1. Lineage (NCBI taxonomy): Bacteria > Pseudomonadati > Bacteroidota > Cytophagia > Cytophagales > Flammeovirgaceae > Algivirga > Algivirga pacifica. The sequence continues at coordinate 59,324 of NZ_BAABJX010000022.1, read as the reverse complement.
CTTGCATTCCTCTCGTTTTTTTCCGTTACTTATTGGATAAGCTATACACTATTAATGGGATATGGATTTTTTGCGTGAGCTGATTTTGTAAGAAATGTTTTTTTTTTTCGTTGCTTCATTATACAAGTGTCACTTTATCGACAGAGAACAATTGGAGCATGTACAAGTAGCATGACTTGCCAACATACTCTTAATCCTTACATAAGAGAGATGCGTGTATACTGACCAGTATGTAACCTTACATCTTTGAGATGAGTAAGGGGATGGTAAATACTTATTGATACTTAGCGACATTATTATAATTATGTATAAGACAATCATGTATTCGCTCCGATTGGTATTGCTGGGACTTCTGCTAGGAGTGTCCACTCAAGGAATAGCCAGGGAACATGACCCTCTTAACAAACCGGAATTGTGGGAAAAGCTGCAACTAGATCCCACGAACTCTATGCTATGGTCTGCCTATGTGGGAAAAGCATGGGTGAGTATGACCATTAATGAGAAAGAGCAGATTAAGAAGTGGAAAAGCATGCTTAAGAAGCAGATGCTAGAGGGAGATGCCATACTTTTAGACGAAGAGGTGGTAATTGTAGGACCGGCAGCAGAGTGGGACAATATTCCTTCTCAGGAGGAGTTGGATCGAAAAGCACAGGAAGAAGAAGCGCAAGCAGTGCAACGTTACTTTCAGCAGATGGAACAGATGATGCTGGAGGAGCCTTCTTTTATGAGAAGCTTGAAGCAAAATATTCGCTTGAACTTCGTACTTTTGGATCAAAGCTATGAAGAAGCTATAGAGGCCTACGGAGTCGAATATAAGAGTTATTTTGAGCTTTACCCGAATGGAGAATACCCCTTGGAAAAGTGGGTGCAAGAAAAGAGTGATTTATTACAGCAATTGAAAAAAGAGGAATTTGAACGCTTCAAAAATGAGATGCTAGGATACTCTGGCAAATAAATTAGGCGTTTGTTAATATTTCCCATGGATTGTTCAAGGAGTAACTACATAGAAACTACTCTTTGGATGAGCGTGTTGTAACACCGAGCTCGTATTTTTAATAAACTTAACCTGGGAACAGCGCATGAAGACAAACTTTTTTCTTTTAGCAGCCATCATTTTATTCGCTTTTACACCACTTCAAGACATTTTTGCACAAGGAGAGCAGAGAACATTTCAGCTTTCCGGGATTGTTGTGGACGGTGAAGAAGACTATGGTGTACCAGGGGTAAGTGTGTACATTAAGCATGCAAATCGAGGAGTAGCGACCAATGATGTTGGCTTTTTTTCCTTACCTACGGTCGTTGGAGATACAGTGATCATTAGGGCGGTAGGGTACAAACAACAAGAGTTGGTAGTGCCTAGAAGTGAGGAGTTAGGATTAACTATACTGATTGACTTACAGAGTGATACGACCTTGTTGCCTGTACTGGAGTTTTTCCCTTATCCAACCAAGGAACTATTTGAGGAGGCATTTATGGCGTTAGGAGATGAAAAGGATAGTCGATTGGAAAACATGGAACGAAATTTGAGCAAAGAGGCTATGGAAAGAATGGTTATGTCATTATCCATGGATGGAGCTGGAAATTACCGGGAATACATGAAACTTCGAAATCAAGTACAAGATAATCGTCTGATGGGAGCTCCGTCGAATCCTTTGCTCAATCCTTTTGCCTGGGCAGAGCTGATTAAATCACTTCGGAAAAAGAAAAAGTGAACCATATTAGCCTGATATCAAATAAAGGCGTATTCATATTTACCGATACTTTTAAAACCAATGGGCTTATTCGATTTTTTTACTACTGATTTGGCTATTGATCTTGGCACGGCCAATACGCTCATTTTAAACAAAGGAAAGGTGGTGGTAGAAGAGCCATCCATCATTGCTTTGAACCAGTCTAGCGGGAAGGTGATTGCTGTAGGAGAGGAGGCGATGAGAATGCATGAGAAAACACATCATTTCATTAAAACAGTACGCCCATTAAGGGATGGAGTGATTGCTGATTTCCATGCGGCAGAACAGATGATTCGAACGTTTATCAAGAAATCTAAACTTCAGGGACGTTTTATGGTGAGCTCTCACCGTATGGTAATCTGTGTACCTTCGGGAATTACGGAGGTAGAAAAGAGAGCTGTACGAGACTCTGCAGAACATGCAGGCGCCAAGGAAGTCTACATGATTCCAGAACCTGTGGCTGCGGCGATAGGGCTAGGGATTGATATTCAAGAGCCTACGGGTTCTATGGTCGTTGATATTGGAGGAGGTACTTCAGAAATTGCGATTATAGCACTTTCAGGTATTGTTTGTGATGAATCTTTGAGAATCGCAGGAGATATTTTCAATAGGGATATTCTAGATTACATGCGTCGTCAGCATAACTTGTTGATTGGAGAACGTACTGCTGAGCAAATTAAGTTTGGTGTAGGTTCAGCGATTACAGAGTTAGATGATGAGCCGGAGGACTATGTGGTGAAAGGACGTGATCTAATCACAGGAGTCCCTAAAATTGTAGAAGTATCTTATAAAGAAGTAGCCTTTGCATTAGATAAATCTTTAACCAAAGTAGAAGAAGCGATTTTTAAAGCCTTGGAAGCCGCACCTCCGGAGTTATCAGCAGATATTTATGATAGAGGAATTCACTTGACAGGAGGAGGAGCATTACTGAGAGGATTGGATAAGCGAATTTCTTTGAAAACGAAGTTGCCTGTACATATTGCAGATGATCCTTTACGTACTGTATTAGCAGGAACAGCGGAAGCATTGGTAAACTTGCAACAATATAAATCTGTATTACTATACTAAGTATAGCGTTACAAGGATTCTGGTATAGCTTTTGGAAAGAATCAATATATATTGATTTGTAAATGATAAATCTTAAGCGATAAACAAAAAGCTTTTTTATTATAGTAAGCAATTGGTCAGTGAGTAAAAGGATAGACTTTGGAACTTTTTGTGAAAATATCCTTTCCCTACCTGACCATTTGTTATATTTGGCCATGGTTATATAGGCCATTTTTTATTTTGTGAGATAGTGTGGAGACGGAAATGAACAGCATGTCAAAGCGATCTCAAGAGCGATCAATTAAATGAACATATGCAGGAGCTATTTGCATTTATATATAGGTTAAGGGTTCTTCTGGTTTTTGTACTGTTGGAAGTTGTTTGTATGCTGCTGATTATTAACAATAATAGTTATCAGAAGGCAGTGTTTTTTACATCAGCGAACAGGGCCGTAGGAGGTATGATGCAAACCACCGCTGACTTGGAGGATTATGTTACCCTTAAGGACGATAATGATAAGCTGTTGGCAGAAAATGCAACACTTCGTCAGCAGCTATTAGAATATGAGAAACTATCGGCCTTATTACAAGAGCAGTTGGATACCACTTTTCAATTCCAAAAAGATAGTCTTTACGATACCAGTAACTATCGCTTTATCCCAGCCAATGTGATTAATAACAGTACGCTTAAGGCAAAAAATCATATTACCATTGATAAAGGGGAGCAAGATGGAGTAAAGCCTGGGATGGGGTTGATTACTTCTCAAGGGGTGGTAGGACAGGTAAAAGCGACTTCCAATAGCTTTGCGACTTGCTACTCTTTGCTGAATACAAACTTGAAGGTTTCTGCAAAGCTAACAAAGAATGATGCCTTGTGTACAGTAACCTGGGATGGTCAAAACCCAGCAGTAGGACAGGTGAATTACCTAGCAAGACATATTGATGTTGCTGTGGGAGATACGGTTGGTGTTTCTGGATATAATGCGCTTTACCCACCAGAAGTCCTTATTGGTACGATTAAAAGTGTGGAGAATCTTTCCTCAGAAACGTTCCTAAAAGTAGAGGTAGAGTTATTTGAAGACTTTTCTAAGCTATCTTTTGTGTATGTAGTGAGTCCTTTGTTTAAGGATGAGAAAGATTCGTTGGAACAGGTATCCTTGAAAGAGTAGTAAGTAAATAGAATACGATAAAACAAATTGGAGATCATAGATTATGGTAGGATCAGTTATCGGGAGACTCGTTGCCCTATTTTTTGTTTTGATATTATTGCAAGGGATATTTTTGAGAAACTTTGCGCTGTTTGATTATGCTCTACTCTATCCTTATGTGGCTTTGATCTTAATCTTGCCATTTGGTATTCGTAATATGACGGCTTTGTTTATGAGTTTCTTTCTAGGACTTATCGTTGATGTCTTCTATGATACTTTAGGTATGCACGCAGCAGCTTGTGTTTTAATGGCTTTTGCACGTATCTATATCTTGAAACTAATGAGTAAGGAAGAGCAAGCAGATGATTTGACTACACTCCCTAGTGTGAGTTCTAGAGGTTTTCAATGGTTTGCACTTTATGCCTTTATTCTGGTATCGGTGCATCATGTAGGCTTGTTTGCCTTGGAGTATTTCAATACCAGATTATTCTTATCGGCTTTATTAAGAGGAGTAGCTAGTGCTACATTTACAGTGACAGTGATTGTCAGTGTACAATATATTTTTGGTGGAGCAAGAAAAACTCGTTTCAGATCTTCTTAAGGATAATATTACTTGTGATATTGAAGGAGAAAGGATGAAGGATAAATACCTTTTAATAAGGTTTATAATCCTTCATCCTTTCTCTTTTATTTATAACAGCTTTAGAAGTGCCACTAAACAATTACACCATCTTTCATTAGGATGGTGCGGTCAATAATTCCGTGTTCTTCTACAAGAGGATCATGCGTCGTAATAAGGATGGTCTTGCCTTCTTCTTTCAATTGTTCAAAAATAGATAAAACCTCTTGGGCATTTTTACTGTCCAAATGAGCCGTAGGTTCATCGGCAAATAAGATTTCAGGGGCGCTGATTAATGCCCTGGCGATAGCCACACGCTGTAGTTCTCCTCCTGAGAGCCGATCTACATGAGTATCTAACTTATGCGCAATATTTACTTTTTCGGCAGCTTCTTTTACTTTTTCATCCAATGCTTTAGTCGATAGCCCTAAAGGAATTAAGGGTAGGGCTATATTGTAAGCGGTTGAAAATCCAGTAATAAGATTGAAGTGCTGGAAAATAACACCAATATGCTCTTTCCGAAATCGGGTTAAAAACTTCTCAGACCATTTAGAAACCTGAACATCCATACAAGTATAAGAGCCAGAAGTTGGCTTCGAGAGGCAACTAAGTAAGGTAAGTAGGGTAGTTTTACCAGATCCCGAAGGCCCTTTCAATAATACACATTCCCCTTTGTCGATAGAAATAGAAATATTTTTAAGGGCGTAAAATTCATTGGACTTACCCAAATTAAACCCCTTAGAGAGGTTTTCTACGATCATGGCCTTCATAGACTGTTGTATGTAGTTTAGTCTTGGTAAAATTTCTTTCTCTGAATTAACTCAATCACTGAGTCAGGCAATAGGTAACGTATGGTACGTCCTTCTTGTATGGCATTTCTAATAAATGTGGCAGAAATATCAATTTTAGGAGCTTCAATCATAGTCACATTGGGCTCTTGGAGAATTGGGGAAGGATCTACGAATGGTCTAGGATAGACAATTAGTCCATAATAGGATAGAATCTGTTCGTAGTTTTTCCACTTGTGGAAGTTTGTCAAGTTATCTTCACCTAAAATGATCTTGAACTGATGTTTAGGATACTTCTCCGATAAATAGGTTAATGTATCTATTGTATAGCTTGGTTTGGGAAGGTTAAATTCAATGTCAGAAGCCCTCAAATGGGGGTTGTCATCAATGGCCAGTTTTACCATATCGTAACGATCAAACTCATGAAGAAGAGTTTTCTTTTTTTTGAAAGGGTTCTGTGGAGAGATTACAAACCAGACTTCGTCCACAATATCACTTTCAGCTACCGTATTGGCAATAATCAGGTGTCCAATGTGGATAGGATTAAAGGAACCAAAAAATAGACCTACTCTCATATATTGTACTATTCAGTATTTTTTATTTTACCTCTAGAAAGGTACAAAAATAGAGATTCTATGGAGTGAAAAAAAAAAGGGAAGGTCTGATAACTTATAATAAAGTAATAAGGATGTAGAGAGGGGCGTTCAGGGGTTAAAGGAGAAAGGAGAAAGGAGAAAGGAGAAAGGAGAAAGGCTGCATATTCCTTCAACCTTTCTCCTTTTTCTATTATCAATAAAATTAAACCTGTCGGTTTATGAGATAGTCTACTCTTTAATCTTACTGTGTACAAGTTCTTCTGCTTTTTCAAATGCTTCCTGCAGATCGTCATTGATAAGAGTGACATCAAAAGAAGTCGCATATTTTAACTCGTCTGCGGCCTTATCAACTCGCTCTCGAATACTTTCTTCAGGGTCTGTAGCTCTCGAACGCAATCGTCTTTCCAGTTCCTCCACACTAGGTGGCTGTATGAAAATAGCCATAGCGTCGTTTCCAAAGTATTTTTTAAGATTAATGCCCCCGATCACATCTACATCCATGACAACATGCTTACCGCTAGCCCATATACGTTCCACTTCTGATTTTAAAGTGCCGTAGTATACGCCCTCGTATACTTCTTCGTATTCGACGAAGGCATCATCCTTGATTTTTTTTCTAAAATCCTCAAGGCTCAAAAAGTAGTAGTCTTTGCCGTGTTGTTCTTTTCCTCTTGGCGCACGAGTGGTGGCTGAGATGGAAAAGGTAAGACACTCTTCACATTTCAGGAGGTGTTTGACGATGGTGGTTTTTCCGGATCCGGAAGGGGCGGAGAAAATAAAAATTTTGCCTGATGAAGCCATTTAATGTAGAATCACAGAAGGTTTACGTTATTTTTCCGTATAAAAAAATAAGGCTCATTTACATGAGCTCCTTATTTTTAAAACAATAAATTTGTGCTTTGGTGGGCAAAAGTACTACTTTTTTGGTTTAATCAAATGCTATTGGCGTTATATCCCATTTTTTTGGCATAATTGACCAGCTTTTCCTTTAGTAGATTTCTGGCTCGGTGTAGCCTACTTCTTACCGTACCAATTGGAATATCCAAGATCTTGGACATCTCCTCATAGGTAAATCCTTCTAAGTCGCATAAGATAATGACAATACGAAAGTCGACGGCTAATGAGTTTAAAGCATTGGTGACTTCGTCTCCAATACGGTTACTCATGGTTTCTGTCCTGAGGTCTGTGGTGATATTTAAGTCGACATCCTCAGAATTATAAACACTTTCTACTTCTTGATAATCAATTTTAGAGGGTTGTTTACTTTTTTTGCGATAATCATTAATAAAACTGTTCTTAAGAATTCGGAATAGCCATGCTTTGGCATTAGTTCCTTCTTCAAAAGAATTAATGAATCGGAATGCTTTCATATAAGTGTCTTGTACCAGATCTTTAGCATCTTCCTCATCCAATGTAAGCTTATAAGCAAAATTGTACATGGAATCTATATGTGGTACAAACTCTTGCTCAAAGATCTGCACTTTTTTGCGATCCGAGTAAGCGGGTTTTTTGTGGTCATTTTCCATAGGGTTGGAACCTTTTGAGTTTATATCAATATACAAAACCCTGACAGATAAATAAAGTATTTTTGCACTATATGAGTACTAATCGTTCAAAAGATATGCAAACAATCGTTATCAGTAGGACAGATAATGTTATAAGTGCCTTATTATCCATGGGGGTGGTAAGGGATATAAAACGGCAGTGGCCGGACTGCAAGCTCTATTTTGTAGTCCCTTTAGGAGGAAAGTTTCTATTAGACTACTTCCCTGAAATTGAAGGGGTAATGGATGTAAGAAATGTAGGGAAAAGTATAGAAAACATACAAGCTGATGCCATTCTATTCTTGCACAAGGATAAAATGGTAGCTAAAGCAGCTAAAAAAGCGGGGATTGCACTAAGGATAGCCGAGAAAGGGTCTTTATTAGAAAAGCGTTATTACAATCAGACAGTTGTACTGCCGGAAGGGGTGAAAGGAGTCACAGCAAGAGCTGAGGCGTTGGTAAGTGTAGGGTTAGAAATAGAGCAAGAAGAAGTAGGTGATCAAGAGTTCCCAAAAATTACACTTCCACAAACACCTCCTATGGTATATAGAGGGGTAATCAAGAAATCATTGATTAATGTGGTGATGTACCCTTATAAAGAAGGAGCAGAACGTATTTGGCCAGTCGTCAATTATTTCGAACTGATTGAGCGCTTGCCTAAGCATATCTTTAATTTTGTGGTAGTAGGGACAGAGAAAGAGGGACAACTACTAAAACAGTATACACCGGAACTGTTCCGTTTACCAAGCGTCAAGGATAAAACAGGATTGGAAGAGGAGGAAGAAATTTTGAAACTAGTGAATCGAGGAGATATTTTCTTATCCTTTAATCAGGTGTATACACATTTGTCGGTGGCTGCAGGCATAGAAACGGTGATGATGACCCCTCCTGTGGAATCAAGACAGTTTGCTCCTCCGAACAATACTTCTGTAAACATACTATCTTCAGGGGAGACGGAATGTATAGACTGTACAAAAAAGAAAGGGTGTACCTGTATAAAACAGATAGAGATTGCTGCTGTGGAAGAGGTACTTCTAGAGTATGCAAGAAAAAAAGGGATGCTGGAAGAGTAGCAGTAAGGGCGCCCCTTGTGGTCGCCCGAATTAAAGAGAAACATGAATCATCCCATATTAACATTTAAGGAATGATTCATGTTTTTTTGTTTAAAAGTGCCTTTATATATTTAAAAACGGCCTTGAAGAATTGCCGTTAAAATTTTTAATCGTAAAAGCGTTAAGAAAATTCCATTGTTTGAGCGTAGCGAGTTTGGAATTTTTAGCTTTTGGGATTAAAAATTAGGCAAATTCTTCAAAGCCTTGATTTTTTTGCTTCGTTTTTTCATCAAGGAAAAAATGAAGAAGCTCATAAAGGGCTTGTGATATAGCTGTAAAGTGATGAATTCTCAGGAAACTAAGTCATCTGTTAACATGGGATGATTCATGTTTTAATTTTACCTTCTTATCGGCCAATTGCTTGCCAAAGAACATCTTTCAGTGTAGTAATTCCCTTCTGAGTGGCTGAGGAAATAAATACATGGGGAACATCTTTGGGTAGTGTTTCCATAAGCATCTCCTCTAGTTCTTCATCAACAAGGTCTGACTTAGTAATTGCCAATACTCTATTCTTGTCTAGAAGTTCAGGATTATACTGTTTTACTTCGTTGAGTAAGATCTCATATTCTTTGCCAATATGGTCAGCATCTGAAGGCACCATAAATAGTAGTACCGCATTTCGCTCAATATGTCTTAGGAAACGAACCCCAAGACCTTTTCCTTCTGAGGCACCCTCTATAATCCCAGGGATATCTGCGACTACAAATGATTTTTCACCTCTGTAGGCAACAACTCCAAGATTAGGAGTCATGGTCGTAAATGGATAGTCTGCGATTTTTGGAGTGGCTTCTGAGATGACAGATAGTAGAGTAGATTTACCTGCGTTAGGGAAGCCTACAAGTCCTACATCAGCCAATACCTTTAGCTCAAGAATAACCCATCCTTCCTTACACTCTTGTCCAGGTTGGGCATATTGAGGGGCTTGATTGGTAGCACTTTTGAAGTTTGCATTGCCAAGACCACCTTTTCCTCCGGTCATTAATATACGCTCTTCTCCGTGTTCTGTTACTTCAAACAAGACTTTTCCGGTTTCGGCATCTTTTACAACTGTTCCCATGGGTACTTTGATAATCATGTCTTCCCCTTGTGCACCGCTACTTCCGTGTCCCGCACCATTCTGTCCATTGTCAGCATGCATGTGCTTGGTGTAGCGAAGGTGTAAAAGTGTCCAAATACTCTCATCGGCTCTAACGATGATATGGCCACCACGTCCTCCGTCTCCTCCGTCAGGTCCTCCTTTGGGAACAAACTTTTCTCTACGAAAATGAACAGAGCCGTCGCCTCCTTTTCCAGAGCGGCAGAAAATCTTTACGTAATCAATAAAATTGGATGAAGCCATTATTTTTCCGGATTGAAAGGAGGTTGTCGCAGAAGTAAACAATGTTTGTCGACTTTTGAGACACCCTCTATATACTGTAATTTTAGTTGTATGAACCTAATGGTTATAACAGATACTGATTAAAGATCATTCGCTAAAAAAGGGTATTGATTAGCTCAATACCCTAATTATAATGATGCTCTTAAGTTGTTTAAGTCACCTTAAGCAACTTTTAGTGCTTCTATTGCAGAGCAAAGACTATCGAAGATTTCCTCAATACTTCCTACACCATTCACAGACTTGAACTTGCCTTGTTCTTGATAATAGTTAGCTACAGGAGCTGTCTTTGCATTGTATTCTTTAACGCGGTTGCGGATAAGCTCTTCGTTCTGGTCATCTGCACGGTTGGAGGTTTTACCTCTTTCCAAGATTCTAGCCGTTAGCTCTTCTTCTCCTACCTCCAAAGCTACCATACCAGAAATACTCGTACCGTTTTGCTCCAAAAGGTTATCCAATGCCTCAGCTTGTGCAATGGTTCTAGGGAAACCATCAAAGATAAAACCACTGGCATCTGCATGCTCTTTCAGTTTAGAGTCAATCATTCCAATGACTACCTCATCAGGAACAAGTTGCCCTTGGTCCATCAATTCTTTTGCTTTTAAACCTAACGCCGTACCTGCGGCAATTTCAGATCGAAGCAAATCACCTGTAGACAAGTGAATCAGGTTGTATTTTTCTTTGATTTTGGCACTTTGAGTACCCTTACCTGCTCCTGGAGGGCCAAATAAAACAAGATTAAGCATGTATATAAGGAATATTATTACAAATAAAGTTATTGGATTGTTGTCCAATACCTCAAAAAGAATGGACAAACAAACTTAAAGAGCTCAAATTAAAGACATTAATTTTTTAATACAAAATCATTGAATCGGAATATACGAAACATGATTCTCCCAAATGCCTATTTAAAGTAAATCTCGATTGCTCTTTTTTTCAAAAAGTGATTTTTCCAGTTTCTCCCAAGCCTCTTCTGTAGACATATACCCTGAGATGCTCCAGGTATCTATCACTTCTTCAATCCTTGATAAAAAACTGACCTCAATGGATTCTTCAAAAAGCACATGGCTGTTTGTAAGTGTATTGTTCTTCATATCACTACCCGTGTTTTTTTCTTTATCAGCCTTCATGATGTATCCGCTAATTGGTCCTATGCTAGTGCTAAAAAAATGAGAGAGACTCTCTTACGTATATACAGATATACGATGGTTTCCCCTACCTGTGATAGGGGGAGAAATGGTCTTACTTTTGCAAGTGTTGACATCCAATAACTAAATCAATCTTAACACAGTGTACTTTAGTCATATTTATTGTGAATATTTGAAGTGTGAAAAATTAGCCTGGAGAGGTTAATCATCGACTCCAGCAAAAATAGTAACATAACTAACAACAAAATTTATTTCTTTTGGCAGCTACAGAAACACTAAATAGAGAGGGATTAGACGTGAATACGTTTAAATCGCTGTTTGATCAGTATTATGCAAGTATCCGAAACTTCGTGTACTATAAGGTAGGAGACGCTCAAGTGGCAGAGGATTTGGCCCAGGAAGTTTTTCTGAAGGTTTGGGAGAAAAGGCAAGAGGTGAAAACCGATACAGTTAAAACGTATCTGTATACCATCGCGAATAATTTGTCGATTAATTATCTGAAGAGAGGTACGGTGGCATTTAATTTTGCGATTAACCCTGTAAACCGGAAAGAAGAAACGATAGAGTCTCCTGAATACGAGATGGAGCTTAAGGAGTTTGATATGCAATTACAAAAGGCGATTTCGGACATTCCAGAAAAAAGTAGGGAAGTCTTTTTAATGAATCGTATTGAGGGATTAACTTACAATGAAATAGCCGATCGACTTCAGGTGAGCGTAAAAGCCGTGGAGAAACGTATGAAGAAGGCCTTGGATATCCTTAGAAGTACAATTGCATATAAGATATAATCACCTTTAACGGACCAAATGATCAAACGAAAAAGAAAACTGTCTATAAATGATGAATCTCAAGGGAAATCGCGTTGGAAACAATTGTTGAACGACGTTACTAGTCGTTGGCGTCTACCTTTTAAACGCTCTGAAAGAGAGGCTTGGTCTCTGCTTTTGGAGAAAATAGAGACTCCTCCAGATCCTGATATTTCTTTTGTAGATAAGCTTAAGTTAGAATTCTCTGAAATTCTGAATAGAGAAGTATGGAAGAACTGGTCACTGCTGTCTTTATTTGGTATTGTATTGTTAATGGGAATTGTGGTAGGCTTATCTTATTGGTCACAAAACTCTATACAGATCACAGGTATGTCCAAGCAACAGACAGTCGTGAATGTACATGATGTCACTGTAAAGATAGCACCTGAGACCGAATTGGAATACAGGAGGGAACATGTTAAGGATGAAATTATAGAGGTACGTTTGCTGGGACAAGCACTGTTTGAAACAGCGAAGGATGAGGTAACTTTATATATCAATACCTATTATGGCCCATTACTTTTTACAGGAAAGAAGTTGCATGTATGGGCTGATTACAACTCTTTTCGATTAGATTGTATAGAGGGGGAGCTTAATGGGCAGCAGTTATCAGGTACGACACTGACAACTGGTCAATCTGTACATTTAAGGGCTAATGGGATACTTTCTGAAGTGTATGAATCCAATCTGACACAAGTCTTGGGTTGGGAGGTTGGTGTACCTTATTATGAAGATATATCCTTAGAAGTCTTGGGTAAGTATATGCAGAAGGAAACAGATTGGGAGTTACAATTACCCGAAAAGGTGAAAGATCTGAGATTCACAGGGACACTCAATTATAACCATATGCCTCAATCTATGGTAGAAGCGCTTTCAGAGCTTGATTTGTGCTTTGAGTTAGTAGGTAAAAATACGGTAGAGGTACAAGATTGTTCTTTGAAGAAGTAAAAAAAGCAGAGATGTTATCGTAACGTCTCTGCTTTCTTCATTTATTTTGATCTGAAAATCAACTGTATTGTGACACCTTCAAATTCAAAATATTCTCTCATCTTATTCTCCAAGAATCTTCGGTAAGGCTCCTTAATATGTTTAGGGAAGTTACAGAAGAAAGCGAATGTTGGATTATAAGTTGGTAATTGAGTGATATATTTAATCTTAATATACTTACCTCTATACGAAGGAGGAGGGAAGTTCTCAATTTCCTTCAACATTACCTCATTAAGTTTAGAAGTAGGAATTTTTGTACGCTTGTTTTCGTATACCTCTACGGCTTTTTCCATCACCTTCATTACTCTCTGCTTCGTCAATACGGAGGTGAAGATAATTGGTACGAAATTCAAGTGTGGAATTTTGCTTCTGATCTCTCGCTCAAAGTCACGGGCAGTATTGGTCTCTTTCTCTATTAGATCCCATTTATTGACCATGATGACCAACCCTTTTTTATTCTTGTGCGCTAAGTTGATGATATTCACATCCTGCGCTTCCATTCCTCTGCTCGCATCGACGATCATTACACACACATCGGCATTCTCAATCGCTTTGATAGAACGCATCACAGAGTAAAACTCAATATCTTCCCTTACACGGGATTTTCTACGAATACCAGCGGTATCGGTTAGAATAAAGTCATGACCAAAAGCTCTGTAGTGAGCATCAACAGCATCTCTGGTCGTACCAGCAATATCAGTTACAATACTACGAGTGTCATTTAACAGTAAGTTAACCAAAGACGATTTACCTACATTAGGTCTTCCGATAACTGAGATACGTGGAATCTCAGGAGCTTCTTCTTCCACATCTACTGGGAAGTTAGTAACAACAGCATCCAAAAGGTCTCCCGTCCCTGAGCCACTGGTAGCAGCAATAGGATAAGGATCTCCCATATTAAGTTCATAAAACTCTGCCGCCATCATTAACTTCTCAGAATCATCTGCTTTATTCGCAACCAGATAAACAGGTTTGTTGGTGCGTCTAAGGACTTTCGCGAAATCCTTATCCAGGTCTGTCAGACCTGTGATACAGTCCACTACAAAGAGAATTACAGAAGCTTCCTCTAAAGAAGTAGCCACTTGCTCTCGGATAGCAGTCTCAAAGGTATCTTCTGAACCGACAACATATCCTCCCGTATCAATAACGTTAAAGCTCTTGTTGGTCCATTGTACTTTACCATAGTGACGGTCACGAGTGACACCGCTTTCATTGTCCATGATCGCGTCACGCCTTTCTACCAATCGATTGAATAGTGTGGATTTACCAACGTTCGGGCGTCCCACTATTGCGACTATATTTGCCATATTATTATTATTCTTTTCTATTCCTTTTTTGTGAGCTTATTCGCTCTAAAATAAAGAGAACGAAGGGGCATAGCGACTCAACAATCTTTGTGTTGGCATGGAAGCACTATAACCTTCCAGAACTCCTGAAACTTATGCAGTTTGCAAATATCGTAATTCGCTTGAAATAATTGTAATATTTAAGCATATCACTTCGGTAAAGCGATAAGATATGAGGTTCCTTTATTAACTGTTAACTTATTTTTTCTAAGCCAAGGGTTATATCGCTTCAATAATTTGTAAGAAATCCCATGACTCTTAGCGAAAGAGGCAAGGTTACCAACACTTTCAGAGACAGATTGATATTTTAGATCTTCCATGGTGTAATAGCTGCTATTGTAGAGTGGGAATCCATACTTCTGAGGGTTACGATAGATTTCCTTGATCGCTAAAATACGGAAGACATAACGAGAGGTTTCTTCATTGAGCAATAAATCATAGTAATTTTCTGCTTGTTGATCTTCTAGTGCTCGCTCTATACCTGTGACCCCTCTATTATAGGCTGCTGCAGCTAATGTCCAAGAACCTAGACGTTCTTTTGCTTTCTTTAGGTAATGACAAGCAGCACGGGTAGCCTTTTGCACATGGTAGCGCTCGTCGACTTCCTTATTGACGGTAAGGCCATAATCCTTTGCGGTTGATTTTAAGAATTGCCAATAGCCACTAGCTCCTGCTGGAGAGGTAACGTTAGTCAGACCACTTTCTATTAAAGGTAAGAACTTGAAATCTTCCGGAACATCTTCTTCCTTCAATATTTCAGCAATTACTGGGAGCCAACGATGAGCTCTTTTGAGTAATAAGATGGTGTTGGAGTGCCAAAAGGTGTTGACATATAATTCTCTCTCAAAACGTTCCTGTACGTCGATATCCTTTAAGTTGACAGGTTCATCGCAGAAGGAGTATGGTTGAGGAACTTTGAGGTTCATCAAGACTTTTTGTTTCTCTTCCAAAGAAGGAGAAGTGGGAGTTGTCTGGTTTACCTGAGCAACGGCTTTGTTCTTTATAGGTTGTTCTGTTGTTTTTCCACAACTGAAGGTGAGAAAAAGGCAACAGAGTGTGATACTGTAAATGGCGGATTGATTCAACACGATTCTGGTTAATTTTATGATTAAAAGTTGGGTGAAAGCAAGTATTGCGCATAGAAGGAGTCAATGACTTGAACAACTTCATCGGCAGTATCAACAATGTTAATAAGCTCGAGGTCTTCGGTATGAATATTCATGTTTTCTTCTAGTACAACGTTTTTGATCCACTCGATAAGACCTGACCAAAATGATTTTCCGACCAGAATGATGGGGAATTTTCCAATTTTTTTGGTTTGGATCAGAGTATATACTTCGAAGAATTCGTCTAATGTTCCTAATCCTCCTGGCATGACAATGATACCCTGAGAGTATTTTAGAAACATAACCTTTCTAACGAAAAAGTAATCAAAGTTAATCAATTTATCCCGGTCGATAAAGGCATTATGTTCTTGCTCGTGGGGTAATTCAATATTTAGTCCAACAGAGGTGCCTCCAGCTCGATGTGCCCCCTTGTTGGCCGCTTCCATAATTCCGGGACCTCCACCTGATATTACGCCATATCCATGTTCTACAATTTTATACGCAATTTCTTCTGCTAGTTGATAGTATGGATGCTCAGGCTTGGTTCTAGCCGAACCAAATATAGAGACACAGGGCCCTATGCGGCTTAGTTTTTCAAATCCCTCTACAAATTCAGCCATTACTTTGAAGATCACCCAGGAGTTGGTGCTTTTTATCTCACTCCAGTTTTTTTGTTCAAAATGTTTGATATGGGGGGGCTTTTTCTGAAAACCCTGTTGCTTCTTCTCTTTCATAAGAATGTAAGTCTATGTGTTGTGTGGATGTGCTGATGTAGCCATTATATCTCTCTACAAAAGGACTCTTATTATATTCATAATCTATGATTTACTAGTCCTTTGGGTAGTGATATAACACTCAAAATTGAACTCTCGTTGCAAACAGGAGAATCATCTTATGTAATGGAACTTTATATCGTAGGCGAATAGTTTTTCGATAGTAGTGTCTCGGAGAAAGAGATCATTTACTGAAACCTATATCATTTTCCTACTTATTAACCATTTCCATGCATTTCATCTCTCAAATTTCTTTACGATTAATTGTTGGAATTATAGCCTTGTCAACAATACATCATACCTATGCTCAGCAAAAAGAAAAAGATCAATATACTATGATTCGCAAGGTGGTTTCAGATATTAATATGAGATTGTATGTGAGTAGTAATGAAGAGATAATTTTACCATCAGAGGAGGACAAACGTATATATTATGTCAATGTAATTTTTGATGAAAAAAATAAGACTTTATACGTTCGTTATTTTGATGTGGAGAAGGCAGACTATGCTTATTATCCATTGACAGTTTATTTGGAGGAAGAAAACCACTTTTTTCTATTGAAGGAGAAGGGAGCCTTTACAATTCATACTGAAACAGGTGGACAAGTAGTAACTAGGGGAGGAGAAGAGGTGAGTAAAACCTGTCTTATAAGATTTAAAACAGGAAAGGTTGGGAAGTTCTTGTCTGGAGAAGTTGTGGATCAACTCAATATAATTCAGGAGTTATATGAGCAAGTAGGTAGGGAAGGAGAGGAGCTTTCTAGCGAAGACGACTAGCCTGTATATTAGATAGATTGAAAGATCAAAGAGAAACATGAATCATCCCATATTAATATTTAAGGGAGACTCATGTTTTTTTCTTTAAAAAGTGCCTTTATATATCTAAAAGTGGCCTTGAAGAATTGCCGTTAAAATTTTTAATCGTAAAAGCGTTAAGAAAATTCCATTGTTTGAGCGCAGCGAGTTTGGAATTTTTAGCTTTTGCGATTAGAAATTAGGCAAATTCTTCAAAGCCTTGATTTTTTTGCTTCGTTTTTCATCCGGGCCACGGTGGCAAGGAAAAAATGAAGAAGCTCATAAAGGGCTTTTGAGATAGCTGTAAAGTGATGAATTCTCAGAAAGCTAAGCCATTTGTTAATATGGGATGATTCATATTTTAGTAGTTAAAAAAGAGTGTGTTGCTAAACAAGAGCATGTTGCCTCTCCAGAACCCTCTAAATACTGGGGAGTCAGTAAAGTAAATAAGTGATCCACTTCCATATTGCTCTTGTCCAATAGAAAGACTCATAGGTATTTTTTCTTTAAGCTGATGTCCCACAAAGCCACTGATAAGTCCATCTTTTTGGAAGGTACCGATATTCCAACCACTCTTTAAAAGAGGGTAAGTAGTATTGTTTCTTTTCATAATAAAGGTACTTGCACTTTTTCCGTAAGCAATCGGATGAGAAATGTCCAAGTCAATCTCATAAATGCTTCCAGCGCTGTTGTGCGCAAGTCGTTCCCTTTCTTTCATAGCATACAGCAGAGAATTAGCAGCATACTTGTTGACACGGTTTTCTGATTTGTTTTTCGCCTTAATTGCCTTGGATAAGGCAGTATCTTCATCAGTGGTAGCGATGTTAATAGCTTTCTCTAATAAGACAAGTTTTCCTCCTTCTTTCCCATATCTCAGAAGCTCCTTTTGCAGATGATCTTCATATTTTCCAGAAGGAGCAATGATTACAGTATACTGCTCCAGTTTGGCTTGTTCTAGATGGTTGATATCAATGATATGAATAGGATACTGCAATATTTGTTCGAAAAAGTACCACAATTCTCCTACAGCAGTAGGGGATAGTCCTTCCCCTGCTAACAGAGCAATTTTAGGAGTTTTAATAAATGGATAAGCCATAGAGCCAAAGTCCTTTCCTTCGAGTACCATACCACTAGCTGTAGTGAAGAGAGGATGAGCATATTTTTTTGCTAAATCTACTAACCATTGATGCTCTTCTTGACTAAAGGTTTGGTTACTTGCTTTGGAGATAAGAATAGAGCCAGCAGGGAATGTATGTTTATTATCAGAAGTGTTGCTACTGAATTCCTTCTGACTCATTCGACATTTGTATTTTTTCTGTAATAGTTGACTGAGTATAATACTACTGTTCAAGTCATCCCAAGGTAAAATGTAAGTGTAATGCTCAGACTTAAAGTCAGGATATGTGAATAGGGAATCAACAGGAGTACTTCGGGTATTGATATTTCCCTTAATCATACAGGCTGGAACATCAAAAATGTAAGGAACCGACCAGGCTGTAAGGTCATAGGTAAGGGAATCTGATAAAGAAGATTTTGGCTCAAACAGTACTGATACTAATTTCCCTTTAGGCTGTCGGGTAGAAACAACAAGGTCTCCTTTATTGACTGAGAAATTACTTTTCTTATTTTTTTCGTAATTAAAGCCTTGCAGGTCTTTTTTGGTATCTGCATAGGCATAGGTAATTCCCTGTTGTTCTAATAATTCTTTAAGTGCATTAACCTTTTGTTGATTGCTCCCCTGATTATTCACGATAAAGGTTTGATGCCCCTTCTTGGGTCCCTCTTCAAAGTATTTTTTGAAGGAGTGTAGTAAGTCTTTACGTTTCTTGTAAGCGATCTCCAAGGTAGATAAACTTGCGAGTAAATGATGTTCAGCTCGCTCTTTCAATGTGATAGTATCCCCGCTGTATTGAAGGTATGAAACCCCCGCTCTACCGCTACCGCTTTGTTCAAAGGTAAATCCAATAGCACCATTGAACATAGGCCAGGTATCTCCATAGCTAGGGTAAAAAAGGTCATAGACTTCTTTGGAGAAGTAACTCCATCCTTGTTTATCAAAGTGCTGGGCATGGTGTTCACCCGCAATTTGATGAAAGTCTTTTTGCCAGTTAGTAATTTCCTCATGCATAGGCTCTGCGGCAGGTCCAAAGAAATAAGTAGACTCTGGATTCATTTCATGTAAATCAATATGGATATGGGGCATCCATTGCTGATAAACTTTTGTTCTTTGTTGACTCTCGATTTGTGTTTGCCAGGCCCAATCTCTATTTAAGTCAAAGAGGTAATGGTTGAAACGTCCTGATGGCCAAGGTTCTTGATGTTCCCAAGTGTATTTGGAGGAGTTGGTAATACGATTTCTTTTTTGCTTGTACCAATAGACGTACCGATCTCTTCCATCAGGGTTTTCACAAGGATCAATCATAATGATCATATTATCCAGCCACTCTTGTGTTTGAGGGTGTTTTTGGGTTGCAAGCTCGTAAAGGAGTTGCATAGAGGTTTCCATAGAAGAAGCCTCGTTGCCGTGCACATTATGACTGAACCAAACGATAGGTAATGGACTTTCTGTGTTATTTTCTGAAGTGAGATTAGCAGTGTATAAGTTGGCTTGGCGTAATTCCTCTAGTTTGTCCATATTTTTTTCAGAGGTGATAATCGCATAAAGCAGCTCCCTTCCTTCGTAGGTTTTTCCATAACTTCTGATTTGTACCAAGGGACTTTGATTAGCCACTTGCTTGAAGTACTCAATGGTTTGATGGTGAAAGCTAAAAGAAGCACCTATAGGGTATCCCAAAAATTCCTCAGGGGAGGTGACTTGAGCTAGGGAAGGAGTGACGGTTACCCAAAGCAGCAGGTAAAAGAATAGTTTTTTCATATACGGATAGTAATCGTGGAAATTTTATAATTGATGTGTAAATATATGAAAATAATGCAATTTAGGAGAGACCTCTATGAGTTCTCTATGTTTAAAGGTCAAAGTCAATAGAGGAGCCTTTAGGTAGTGATTGCCACTCTACAGTGCTATTGTTTATTAATAATCGCATCGTACTTTCCATTAAGTAGTCGAGTTGCTCTTCTCGATAACGTTCAAATTGCTCGGAGGATACAGGGAATTCAACGGGAACTCCAGCTTCAAAATCAAATCCACCATTTGGATGAGATAGAGGACTACCGGAATTCGTGATAAACTGATCTTCACCGATGAAAATATCTGAGGGATTAATGTACGGGCTATAAGTACGAGTCGCTGAAAAGCGATAGTTCCACCCATTGGCTAATTGATAATCAGAAGGTAAGCCACTACCACCACCTGTATTGTTACCAAAACTTCTTACGTGTTCAAACCCTGGTGCTCGCATAAAGGCTGCAAAAAAAGAGCTAGCGCTATAACTATTTCGATTGAGTAACAATGCTACCGGGAAGTTGAATAAGTTGTTTGTATCTCTTTGTGTAATAGAAATAGCTACAGGGCTTGTAAAATCGTCATGGGCAGGGCCACTTTTATAGATAGAATAGGCAACATCACTATCTTCTCTTTGAATGATAGAAGCGGCTAAGTTTTGAGCGCTACTTAGAAAACCTCCGCCATTATTTCTTAAGTCGAGTATAACCCCTTTGACATTTTCTTGTCTAAACCGTAGGCTTACTTCGTCAAATGCTTTAGTGTCTAGTAAGAGAGAGAAACTACTAAAACGTAAGTAGCCGATCTTTTCAGTATTCCCGTTAATTGTACGAGTAAATATCTTATGCAAGAAGCCGTTGGCTACTTTAATGTCTTCATCTGCTTGATTTGTTTGAATGAAGTACTGCTCTTCCAAAATATTTGGATCGTAAAAATCCTGTTCAAAACGAGTGAAGAAGCCATTCTCATCTTCATTTCTATTGATTCCTTCGTATTGACTAATATCCGTACGAGAATTAAGATTAACATGCCAATCCTGTAATTCATTAAGCATGTCTCCTAACACATTGAATAATTCATCATCACTCATATCGTCTTGTATAAGGGGATTATATTGAAGTCTGATGGCATCCCAGTCAATATCTTTATACTGAAAGAAAGAATATTTTTGGTCAATGGTAGTCCACATGTTTTCAAATAAAGCTTTTGGGTTTTCATCGGGTTTGCGATCAAAGAAGATATTTTCACACCCAAAGCAAAAAGATAAAAGCAGTATAAAGAAGATGAAGGTAAATTTTTTCATAATGGAAGAAAGGGAGAACTAAAGATCGAAAAATAGAGAGAAGCGAAGAAAGTGTGTGGCATTCCAAACGGTATTAAACTCATGTACACTATAATAGTTCCATGTGTAGGATAGTGCCAATGCGTTCCCATTTTGTAGAGGGTAATTGATCCCTAGCTCATTAAGAAAGAAAGGGTGGTTTCCTATAGTTGCTAGATAGGTGTATAGGGTATCTACTTTTAAGGTAGTGGCATAAAAGGGTCTTATTCCTAGGCCTAAGATCCCTAATTGTGTTTGTAAGTAAGGACGAAGAGTTCTATGTCGTATAGGTAGCGAAGCTTCCAATCTGCCAGAAAGGGTTAGTCCACTAAAACTATCATAGGTTACGGCACTGTTGGAGAGAAGTGTATTGTAGCGAATATTACTTTGAGAGATAAAAGAAGGTCCTAAAAGCAATCTATAAGAAGGTTGACGGATTATACTCCTAAGATAATCATACCCAATAATAAAATGAAAAGCCCCTTGTAATGCATCAGATAGTTCGTTTCCTGTAATAGGTCCCATGGCATTAAGGCCTGTATGTAGCTTGACTTGCTGAAATCGCTTGGGATGAGTGGCCTCATATGAAACCCCTCCTCCAATTCCTCCTCCCAAATAGGTTAAAGAAGAGATACTATGGTCTAAAGTTTGATTCACTAAGGAGTGCAGGTGAAGCCCTAATGAATGTTTGACGGGGTAAGCATCGGGAGGAATACTATCTTGAGCATAACTGAATAGTGGATACAAACACAGTATCCAACTATAGATTATTTTTTTCATCTTTTATTTATCGTTGGGTAAATGTTATCTAATCATCATGTAAATGATTCATACTTGAATTAATAGTTTAAAATAAGTGTATTTTCTAAACCCTACTTGCATAATATTTATAAAAAATAGTAAATTAGAGATGAATCCTTATTTAGCCAACAGCCAACGTTTATTGAATATGCTTTCTAACAAACTTTTTTTGAAGATTTTGGGCGCATTGTGTCTAAGCTTTTTTTCGGTAGTACTTGTTAATGCAGGAGAAGGAGACCCAATGGTTAAGAAATCAAAGTCATCGCGTTCATTCTACACTTATTTACAGATTACTAGACAGAACTGTATTTCAGGCGATACGCATATTTTCTCACCAATCTTGATGGTTGACCAAATATTTTGGAAAGATGAGAAGTATCGACTTTTAACTTCCTTCAAGAAACATTTGGAAGAGAAATACCCTAAAACGGTTTTCTCAATAACCGTGCAATCTTTTCAGGGAAACTTTCACTCATTGGAAGAAGCTAGGGTACACAAGACACAGCTTGTGAATCAAAAAAGAGTACAAGGAGAGCGCATAGAGTCTCTCTTATTAGAATAATGAGACAACATATTTATAGTAATAATATAAGGAGGTCACTGAACATTATATTCAGTGACTTTTTTTCTATGGACAAATTAATTGAGGTATGGCATTAAATTACATATGGATAGGGTTTATCCTGATCGCATTTATTGTAGCACTACTTAAGCTAATACTTTGGTACGGTATAGAGACCGGCATTATCGCTAATTCAGAGATTATTTCTGCAATACAGACGTCTATCAATGCAGACCCTTTGGTCTTCCAGAAAATAGTGGACAGTACTTTTGCAATGTCTGAGACTGCTTTTGAGATCTCTATAGGCTTGACGGGTACAATGGCTTTGTGGATGGGATTGATGAAAGTGGGAGAAAGAGGTGGTATTGTGAAGGTATTATCGGTATTGGTAGGGCCTTTCTTTAAACGTATCTTCCCTTCTTTGGGGGTAGATCATCCGGCAATGACACCTATCCTAATGAACTTTTCAGCGAATATGTTGGGATTGGACAACGCAGCAACTCCTTTGGGACTGGAAGCTATGCACGAAATGCAGAAAACGAATAAGGATAAAGATACCGCTTCAGACCCTATGATCATGTTCTTGGTCTTGAATACTTCAGGATTGACCCTGATTCCAATCACTGTATTGATGTATAGGGCACAAGCAGGAGCAGCACAACCTTCAGACGTCTTTATACCAATTTTGTTGACTACAGCTATTTCTTCTATTGCTGGATTGATCATCGTGTCCCTTTATCAAAAAATCAATCTGTTTGATCGAGTAGTTATGCTCTATCTAGCGGGTATTATCAGTTTGATTGGTGTAATGATTTATACCTTTACCCATATGGGGGAGGAAGACGTGAAGTTCTATTCGGCCTTACTAAGTAACTTTATATTATTTAGTGTGATTGCTTCTTTTGTGGGATTAGCCTTCTATCGCAGGATTAATGCCTATGAAGCTTTTATCGATGGAGCAAAAGAAGGATTTAATATTGCTGTAAGGATTATTCCTTATTTGGTAGCCATGTTGGTATCTATCGGGATTTTCAGGGCTTCCGGTATGATGGATATTATTATTAACCTAGTTAAGTATGGCTTTGCCTATGTAGGGCTAAACAGCGACTTTGTGCCTGCCCTGCCAGTAGGTTTGATGAAACCTTTAAGTGGTAGTGGAGCCAGAGGGTTAATGGTGGAGTTAATGAGCTCTATGGGACCTGATACTTTTGCATCCAAGGTAGCTTGTACGATGCAAGGTGCTACAGATACTACCTTGTATATTATTGCTGTTTATTTTGGTGCAGTAAATATCAAAAAGACGAGATATGCAATTGGTGCCGGATTATTTGCGGATGCGATTGGTGTGATTGCCGCCATTGTGATGTCCTATGTCTTTTTCCACTAGGAGTTACTTTTGTTGATACCGCTACACGGCGTATGTTAATTGAGCTTCGCTCGTTCATAATGTTTAGTTGTTCTTTTGAATGAAGAAAAATTTCACCTAAACATTATGAACGAGCGAAGCTCAATTAAACACCATGAACAAGTTTTTAGAGTTCTTGTTGTGTGATTTGTTCTTGCAGATACATAACGGCATACTTGAACTGCGTATCAATCTTAGCTTTAAGCAAACGCAAGTCAGCTTCGCGTTTACGTTTTTCGAGCAAATAAGCTTGGGCTAAGGTAAAGTTAAAGGCAGCTTTTGTTCTAACATTTAGACCTCTATAAGTCGTAATTCTTTCCAGAATTTCAATCCCCTGCTTTCTTTGGTTGGATTGAATAAAGGCAATGGCCTTTAGGTATTCCAGCTTATAATTATCGGGTGTTATTTTAAGGCATTGCTCTGTGGTTTGGATGACCTTGGCATAATTGCCTTGATCCATATATAGGTTAGAGAGTTCTGCGAGGTATTGAGCTACTCTCAGCGTATCGGGTTGTTCCTGAATACGAATGAGACAATGTTCGATAAGCTTACTTTTATCGGCTTTTTTCCCCGAAATCTTTAACTGTAACTGATAAATAGCCTCTTCATTTCCTCCTTGTTGCAAGGCTTCTTGTAGTATGATAGCAGCCGTTTTAAAATCAAAGGTATTGTAATAACAATTGGCTACTTGCAATTTAAACATACTGGTATAGGGAAAAACCAGCTCCCTGTATCGTCCGTAGCTTGCTCGTTGTATCGCCTCGTTTAGCGCATTATATTCTTTTAAGTAGTAATAAGACTTACATAATTCAAAGTAATAAGGAACGGTGACTTTGTAGTTTTGCCCTTGTAAGTGTTGCAATGCACTTAAAGCTGCTTCTTTTGCTTTTGTATAGTTGCCTTGCTCATTATAGAGTTTAGCACAGAAAAACAAGGCACGGGTATCAATAGGATTCAGTTTGAGGAGATCCAATAGGTGTTTTTCAGTGTCTAATAAACGTTCTAGCTTAAAGAGGATACTGACAATCGAATATTTTGCTTGAATTTTTATCTTTTCATGAGGACTTAATTCAAAAATGCGATCTAAATGATAGATGGCATCATCAAAGTAGTCTTTTTGCATGTAGATATTGTATAGTCGCTTGTGTGTCTCCAGACTGTTAGGATTGTACTCTTCCGCCACCTTAAAAGCGTTTAAGGCATTTTCAAATTGTCTAAGCGAAAGGTAACACATTCCTTTTTGATAGTGGAACTGTGGATTAGCCGGGTCGATTTTAATGGCTTTGTTATATTGGTCTATAGCTTTTAGGGGCTCATTATGCTCTCTGAATTTCTCCCCAATGACATAATAGGCTAATGCATTTTGGGCAAAAGCCATTTTGAGAGGACCTAAGAGCACGGCAAAAAATAAACATAAGACCAGTTTCTTCTGAATCATATCAAAACAGGAATAATGACGAATGAGATGGTGGCTGTGACCACATTTTGTGTTTGCAAGTTGCGTAATTTTAATAACGAATCAATGGGTTGTAAAATTTTAAGGGTGTACCCTTAAGACCATATTTATTTCAAATATATTTATAATCACTACTTGAAATAGGTAATATTAAAAGCACTTTTGAGATTTTTCTTTTAGAAGAGAACGTAAAAGTCCATACAATATTTTTAACAGCATACCCTTCCTAAAATCATGAACAATAAACGACTTACTTTTTTTATCACAACGGTAGTAAGCTTATTTTTAGCTTCCTGTATCAATGGCAATAGTACGGAGAAAGATAATAAAAAAGAACCTTCGACAGTTCAGCAAGGCCCCATAAAAGTGGGTGCAGAACAGCTGGAAGCCTATCTACCACTCCTAAAAGGAAAGAAGGTAGGAATGCTGGTGAATCAGACTTCTACGATAGCAAATACACACTTGGTGGATACTTTATATGCGCTAGGAGTAGATATCCAATATATCTTTGCTCCTGAGCATGGTTTTAGAGGAGATGCCGATGCTGGAGCACATATCAAAGACTCTAAAGATCCAAAGACGGGAGTGGAGATAATTTCTATATATGGAAAAAATAAGAAACCATCAGCAGACCTTATGAAAGAGCTTGATGTAGTGCTATTTGATATACAGGATGTAGGGGTACGTTTCTATACATATATCAGTTCTATGCATTATATGATGGAAGCTTGTGCAGAGAACAATAAGGAAATGCTGGTATTGGATCGTCCTAACCCCAATGGTGATTATGTGGATGGACCAATATTGGATATGAATTTTCAGTCTTTTGTAGGGATGCATCCTATTCCTATTGTTCATGGACTGACTGTAGGAGAGTTAGCAAAGATGATCAATGGAGAAAAATGGTTGGAAGGAGAGAAGACTTGTGAGTTAACGGTCATTCCTGTGAAAAACTATACCCATAAGATGGCTTACAGCTTACCTATTAAACCATCACCTAACCTACCTAATGACCAGTCGATTCGTTTATACCCTTCTATTTGTTTCTTTGAGGCAACACCGGTAAGTATTGGAAGGGGAACAGACTTTCCTTTTCAGGTAATAGGCTATAAGGAGAAAGGAATGGGAAGTTTCACTTTTAAACCTCGATCAATTCCAGGAGCCGCAAAAAATCCTAAACTAAAAGGAGAGGAGTGCTATGGGGTAGATCTTCGTCAGGTAGAGACAAAAGGGTTTTCTTTAAACTATTTACTGGAATGGCATCGCAAGTTTGAAAACAAGGGAGAGAAGTTATTTACGAGAGCGTCGTTTATGGATAAACTATCAGGTACTGATCAACTCAGAAAGCAAGTAGAAGAAGGAAAGAGTGAAGAGGAAATCAGAGATAGTTGGGCACCTTCTTTACAAGTATATAAAGCGATGCGTAAAAAATATTTGTTGTATCCAGACTTTGAATAAACGATGAAACCAACTTACGTCTTAGCGATCCTGGTCGCTTATTTTTTAGTATTGATGTTGATCTCTTATCTGACTTCCCGAGGAGCGGATAAGGATACATTTTTTACCGGAAACCGAAAATCACCTTGGTATTTGGTTGCCTTTGGAATGGTAGGGGCTTCCTTGTCGGGAGTTACCTTTATTTCTGTGCCGGGGGCAGTAGGAGGGAGTGGATGGTCTTATCTGCAATTTGTATTAGGAAACTTTGTAGGGTATTGGGTCATTGCCTTTGTGCTGATCCCCCTGTATTATCGGATGAAGTTGACTTCTATTTATGAATACCTTAGAGATCGGTATGGAAATGCTTCTTATAAAACGGGGGCTTTATTCTTTATGCTTTCTCAAACGATAGGTGCTTCCTTCAGGCTTTTCTTAGTGGCATTGGTCTTACAACTCTTCTTTTTTGACGCTTATAATATACCTTTTGGGGTAACGGTTTTCATCACAATTCTACTGATCTGGCTTTATACATTTAAGGCAGGGATTAAGACCATTGTTTGGACGGATACTTTGCAAACCTTATTTATGCTATCTTCGGTAGGTATTAGCATTTGGTTGATCGCTACGGAGCTGGATCTTTCTTTAGGGGGAGTAGTAACAGAAGTGAAAAGTCATCCTTATGCAGACATCTTTGTGTGGGATGGGAAAGCAGGAAATAACTTCTTCAAACAGTTTATCGCAGGTATTTTTATTGCCATTGTGATGAATGGGTTGGACCAGAATATGATGCAAAAGAACCTGACTTGTAAGAGCCGTTGGGATGCACAGAAGAACCTTCTAAGTTTTAGTATCACTTTTGTAATCTCTACTGTACTCTTTCTAGTATTGGGGGTAATGCTATATATGTTTGCAGAAGCCAAAGGGGTGGAGATTCCGGGGCGTACAGATGCTTTGTATGCTACGTTGGCCTTAGAGCACTTTGGAACGTTGGCAGGGACAGTGTTTTTATTAGGGATAACCGCAGCAGCCTACTCTAGTGCTGATTCCGCTTTAACTGCCCTGACGACTTCATTTTGTGTAGATATGATGGACATTAGCCATCAGCCAGAGGAGAAACAGAAGAAAATCAGAAGAGTGGTACACATTGGATTTTCTACATTGATGGTTATGGTAATTATCCTTTTCAAGATGTTTAATGATGAGACGGTAGTTACTTCGGTATTCAAGGCCGCAGGATATACTTATGGACCTTTATTGGGGTTATTTGCTTTTGGTATGTTGACGAAGAGAAAGCCAGCAGACCGTTTGGTACCTTTAGTGTGTATTCTTTCACCTGTATTTTCTTATATCCTGAATGCGAACTCTGAGGAATTATTGTGGGGGTATAAGTTTGGGTTCGAAATTTTGATTGTTAATGGCTTGTTTACCTTTATAGGACTATGGACTATTTCAGGAAGACGCTTTATACCAATGCAAGAGCCTTTATTGAGTGACTCTTCCGGTGATTTATTGGCGTAATTTAGGGTACAGGAATGTATTTGGGGAATCATAGGTATAGAGTAACGGGTAGTATATTGATTATGCACCATACCGTAGGGACACGCCACTGGCGCGTCCGAATACAAATTGGGGTTCATATATATGGATAACCAATTTTATGAAAGAGATTATTCAACGTAGGAGCATGCTCATTGCATGTCCAAAATAATAATAGAATTTAGCATATGATATCGACAACAGAGTCAGCATCAAATTACGATAACTTAGATCAAATGCCATTGGGCGAGCTTTTGCAAAACATTAACCGTGAAGATGCAAAAGTACATGAGGCCGTAGGAAAAACAATCCCACAAATAGAGCAATTAGTAAGTGGTATTGTAGAGCGTATGAAGAAAGGTGGACGAATCTTTTACATTGGTGCTGGAACCAGTGGACGTCTGGGAATTTTGGATGCTTCTGAGATTCCTCCAACCTATGGTGCTGATCCAGGGTTAGTCGTTGGATTGATTGCCGGAGGTGATAAAGCCATTCGTAATGCAGTAGAAGCAGCAGAAGATAATGAAACACAAGCGTGGAAGGATCTGGAAGCACACAATATCAATGAGCTAGATACTTTGGTGGGGATTGCGGCTTCTGGTCGTACACCTTATGTTATTGGTGGTTTGAGAACAGCAAGAGAGAAAGGGTTATTGACGGCAGCTGTTACTTGTAACGCAGGATCTGCAATCTCAAAAGAGGCAGAGATTGCTATCGAGGCAGTAGTAGGTCCTGAGTTCGTAACAGGTAGCACTCGTATGAAGTCTGGTACAGCTCAAAAGCTAATTCTGAATATGATCTCAACGTCTACCATGATCCAAATGGGTAAGGTGAAAGGAAACAAGATGGTTGATATGCAGTTGAGCAATGAGAAGTTGGTAGACCGTGGTACACGAATGATTATGCAAGAAATAGGAGAAGGAGAGATCTCTTATGAGGAAGCGAATGCATTGCTATTGAAGTACGGATCAGTGAGAAAAGCTGTTGATAACTTTAAGCAATAATCTTTTTATATTTTTGAAAACGAGAGGTACGATCCCTTCCGGAGTTTTTCTGGAGGGGATTTTTTGTTTGTTAGTGATTAGTATTTAGTGACTAGTCACTAGTGATTAGAAAATACTTCACCAATCACTAACCACCAGTCACCACCAACGATAAACACTCCACCTACACTGGCAATTTTCCTAAAAAATCTAAAACTATTGTTATTAAGGTAGAGAAACTTTGAACTTTTTGCCTATTTGGTTGTAGTGTAATAGAAGTTACATATCTAGGAATTTTCATATATCACAGTAGGAAAGTCCGTATATTTGTAATGAAACAACTAGTATTCAGAGTTATAACAAGGGTAGAGGATTATGATCGTATATAATGTAACGGTAAATGTTGATGAAGCAATAGCCCACGAATGGGTCGCATGGATGAAGGGACAATTTTTACCTGCATTGGCTAAAATGGGAGGATATGAGTCTCATCGTTTACTGCATTTACAAGACGAAATAGCAGAGAGCAATGGACAGACATTTGCGATGCAGATTAATTTGAAAGGAGTAGAAGCACTTTTGGCGTTTCAGGGAGGTGCTGAAAAAGAATTTTTTCAATTGATGAATGTCAAATATCGAGGGAAGTATGCCGCCTTTGCAACGACTCTAAAAGAAATATAAGCGAACCAACTATAATAAGAACAGACAAGATGAAGAAACTTTTTTCACTGATTATTGGGCTTCTGTGGTTAATCCCATTGAGTGTCCAAGCACAGTTGCTGCAAGGGATTGGTGGTCCCTCCACACAGGTTCCTGTCAAATGGGAGTCCTCAATGTCAACACAGTCTGCAGAGGTAGGGGAGGTGATTACATTAACCTTCACGGCGAAGATACAACCAGAGTGGTATCTGTATTCCAATGATTTTGATGCGGACTTGGGGCCGGTACTGACTTCTGTGAAATTTGAAGAGAATGGTACTTTTGAATTGGTAGGAGAACTAACTCCTGTTGATCCAAAGCGTAAATATGATGAAACCTGGGAAGGAGAGATTTCTTATTTCAAGAAAGAAGGAAACTTCCAGCAAAAGGTAAAAGTGCTAAGCAAAGACTTTGCGATTAAAGCCAACTTAAAAGGACAGGTATGTTCCGACAAATTGGGTTCTTGTATTCCGGTTTCTAATGCTTTCACGTTTTCTTTGAAAGAAGTGACAGGAGCCGCAGTGCAACCAAGAACAGGACAAATTATTGAAAAGAAAGCTGAGGAGGTAGCACAGGAAGGAACAGCTTCTGATAATGTCAAAAAACAAGTGACAACGGTAGATAACGCACAAGAAGAAGAGAGTATGTTATCGATGGAGTCAGAAGAAGGTGAAATGTCTGTTTGGGGCTTTATGGTGTTGGCGTTTATGTCAGGACTAGGAGCCTTGTTGACTCCTTGTGTATTCCCTATGATTCCATTAACGGTGTCTTTCTTTACGAATCAGAAAGGAGGTAAAGGAAAAGCGATCTTGTATGGAACATCCATTGTATTGATCTATGGATTTATCGGAGTGGTGTTGGCACCTTTATTTGGTAACCCTGCCATTGCAAACCAGATCAGTACACACTGGCTGACCAATACATTATTCTTCTTGACGTTTATCGTATTTGCAATCTCTTTCTTTGGGGCATTTGAGATTACATTACCAAGTTCATTGGTAAATAAAATGGATGCGCAATCTGATAAAGGAGGTTTGGCTGCTGTATTCTTTATGGCATTGACGTTGGTATTGGTATCTTTCTCTTGTACGGGACCTATTGCCAGTACGATCTTGATTCAGTCGATTGGTGGTGATTTCTTGAAGCCAGCTTTGGGAATGACAGCGTTTGGATTGGCTTTCGCTTTGCCATTTACCATGTTTGCCCTTTTCCCTAAGTTGCTGAATGGACTACCAAAGTCTGGGGGATGGATGAACTCCGTAAAAGTAGTTTTCGGTTTCGTTGAGTTAGCATTGTCCCTGAAATTCTTATCCATGATTGATCTGGTATACCACTGGAATATTCTGGATAAAGATGTGATGGTAGCGATCTGGATCGTCATCTTCACGTTGATGGGATTCTACTTACTAGGAAAACTACGTTTGCCACATGATGCGCCTTTGGATAAGGTATCAGTGCCTCGTTTGTTGTTGTCTATAGCGACATTCTCTTTTGTGGTTTACTTGATTCCAGGAATGTTTGGAGCACCTCTAAACTTACTTTCAGGTATTTTACCTCCACAAACACACCATAGCTTTGATTTAGGTGAAGTGGTAAGAACAGAGTTACGTTATCACGGACCTGTATCGGGAGAAAAGCAGTCATCGATTCAAATGGTGAAGCATGATGATTTGTTTGATTTGCCACATGGTTTGGACGGGTATTTTGATTGGGAACAAGCTGCAGAAGCATCTCGTAGAGAAGGCAAACCAATCTTTATAGATTTTACTGGAAAGGGATGTGCTAATTGCCGTAAGATGGAGGACAACGTATGGTCTGATCCAAGGGTAATGCAACGTCTGAGAAAAGATTATATCATTGTGGCACTCTATGTAGATGACCCTACTGAGTTGCCAGAGTCAGAGTGGTATACTTCTGAACTAGATGGTCAGGTAAAGAAAACAATTGGTGACCAGAACTTCGACTTCGAGCGTCGTAAGTTTGGAAACCTTGCACAACCTTACTACTGTCTGGTAGATGCTGATGGCGATTTGTTGGTGAAAAAACCAGTAGGTTATGAGCCAAATGCGACTAAGTTTGTACAGTACCTGGATAAAGGAATTGAGAACTATAAGAAGCAAAATGAGTTGACAGCTTCTAAGAAATAAAAATAAGGGCGACCCTCGTGGTCGCCCTTACTTTTACTGAAATTTTTTTGGATTAATTTTCCACTCCCGAATATCTCCTTTCTTCTCTAAACGATTTTCCAAGGAATCCTCCAAGGCAGGGAAAAAGTCGATTCCAGTAATCTCTTCAATGTGATCAATACTGACAATATAGTTTTCCATACTGTCCTTGATTTCCTTATTAGGCATTAGGAATGCAATGGCTTTAGGCTCATCCGTACGATCTATGATGATCTTGTAGTAGTAATTAGGTACAGATACGCGCTTATTATTTTGATCCGAGCGAGAACGCTTTCCTATTTGTTTTAATCCATCTTCCAATACAGGCCCTGTGACGATATAAAGGGCTTTTTCCCTGAATCCCCATTCTCTTACTTGCTCTTCAAGAAGTCGCCATTTTTTCTGATTGAAATCAGGGTCTTGTGGACTCATGTTGGATAGGTAAAAGCTCTCCGACATAGTTTCTATCGTATACCCTACAGTGGCGGCAGGGGCAAGGTGGCCACGGTCATACCCAGAGTATTTATAGTCGTCTAGGTAAGCAGATCCTGTAGGAATGGAAGGGTCATCTCTAAAGTTATTTTTTCGCTTGATATTATTTCGGCGTCTTTGATCCATCATTTCCCGGGTTAGCTCATAGGCTACCCATTCCGCTTGTTCATGTGTTTCAACATAGGATAAGGTATAGGCTTTATGTTTGATAATAACACCCGTAGTAGAGGTAGGAAGAAAATTTAAAGAGGAGGGAATACTGTAATTTAGAGTTGTTGTACCTTTGTCGTTTTTGCTATGAGAAGGAGAAAGGGTAATAGGCTCTACCTTTTTTGTAGAATGCTTAGGACTTGATAAGTCTTTGGCTACTTTATCGCTGAGGCTTTCTTTTTTCTCTTTAGGTGAGCAGCTACAGAAGAGGAATAAGCTAAAAATCAGAAACAGAATCTTCATTACTTTGGTTAATTTAAAACGTAACAATTGTTCATTGGAGATAAGTGTTTAATCCATTACCTCTTTTGATTCAATGGTATCTTATACTTTTTGAATTGATATAGTACAAAAAATCGACCACAAAATACAATGGGCGAATATTGTAAAACAAAGAAGGTAAAGTGCAATACCTGTACATAGGTGTCCACTACTTATTCCCTTTTTCTTACCTTTGTGCGGTAGTGTGTGCGAGACAATCAGTTGTAGAAAACATATCTTATGAAAGAGCTTAAATATCTAAATAAATATCTATACAAATACAAAGGGATGCTATTGTCAGGGGTCCTATTTGTCGTGTTGGCAAATATCTTTGCCATTGTGCCAGCACAAATGGTACGACATGCCCTTAACTTGGTGATTGATTCTATTGACACCTATAATATTTTTGATGGAAGTAGTTTGCAGGAAGCTTTTCGAAGTGACTTTTACCAGACAGTATTTTTCTATGGGTTATTGATTGTAGCAATGGCTTTGATGAGAGGTGTCTTCCTGTTTTTCATGAGACAAACGGTGATCGTCATGTCCCGAAAGATTGAGTATGATATGAAGAATGACCTTTTTCAGCATTATCAGTCACTACCATTGAGTTTTTACCGTCGTAATAATACTGGAGATTTGATGGCTCGTATTTCTGAAGATGTAGGAAAGGTGAGAATGTACTTGGGGCCTGCGATGATGTACGGAATGAACCTAACGGTATCTTGTATATTGGTGATTGGCTACATGCTGTCTGTGAATGTGAACCTCACGCTATGGGCATTATTGCCATTGCCTTTGTTGTCGATCAGTATTTACTACGTAAATAACTTGATCAATAAGCGTTCAGAGGATATACAAGAGAGTTTATCGAATATGTCTACGTTTGTGCAAGAAGCCTTTTCCGGGATTCGTGTGATCAAGGCATTTATTCGGGAATCAGACAATGCTCGTATGTTTGATGATGCGGCTAATGATTACAAAGATAAACAGCTTAAACTTTCGAAGGTGAATGCACTGTTTTATCCTTTGATGCTTTCCTTAATTGGCCTGAGTACGATTCTGACAGTATATGTAGGAGGAATAGAAGTGGCTAAGGGAAGTATTACAGCTGGAAACATCGCAGAGTTTATCATGTATGTCAATCTATTAACCTGGCCTGTGACTTCTTTGGGGTGGGTGACGAGTATTGTACAGCGTGCGGCAGCTTCTCAAAAGCGAATCAATCAGTTTTTACAAACAGAAAATGATATTGTTTCTACGGAACAGTTGAAACATCCTGTACAGGGAAGTATACAATTTGATAGTGTGAGTTTGGTTTACCCTGATTCAGGAATTAAAGCCGTGAGGAAAGTGTCTTTTGAAGTAGGAGCTGGAGAAACATTGGCCTTGTTAGGAACAACAGGAGCTGGAAAAAGTACTATTGCCAACTTAGTTTGTAGGATGTATGACCCCACTGATGGAAAAGTGTTGATTGATGGCAAGGACATCAAATCCTATGATATCGCCCATATCAGAAATCAGATAGGGTATGTGCCACAAGATGTATTTTTGTTCTCTGATACCGTAAAGAACAATATTGCTTTTGGTAAGAATGATGCATCGGAGGAGGAAATCATTCAGGCGGCGAAGGATGCTGACCTTTGGGAGAACATTAAGCGTTTTGATAAAGGCTTAAGTACGATGGTAGGAGAGAGAGGAATAACCCTTTCTGGTGGTCAAAAGCAAAGAACATCTATTGCAAGAGCATTGATTAGAAAACCTAAGATTTTGATTCTTGATGATAGTTTATCGGCAGTAGATACCAATACGGAAAATGCTATTCTAAATAACCTCAAGGGAATTATGAAAGACCGTACGAGTATCATTATCTCCCATAGGGTATCTTCGGCCAAATTAGCGGATAAGATTATCTTCCTTAATGATGGAGAGGTAGTTGAAATGGGGTCTCATGAGGAGTTGATGAAAGCCAATGGCTTTTATAAGGACCTTTACGAAAAGCAAATCAAGTCTGATGTAGAAACTTCGGAGGAGTAAGGAGATGAAATATGAGTCATCCCATATTAACATTTAAGGGATAACTTATTTTTTGTTTAAAAAAGTACCTTTATATATTTAAAAATGGCCTTGAAGAATTGCCGTTAAGATTTTTAATTGTGAAAGCGTTAAGAAAATTCCATTGTCTGAGCGCAGCGAGTTTGGAATTTTTAGCTTTTGCGATAAAAAATTAGGCAAATTCTTTAAAGCCTTGATTTTTTTGCTTCGTTTTTTCATCAAGGAAAAAATGAAGAAGCTTATAAAGGGCTTGTAAAATAGCTGTAAAGTGATGAATTCTCAGAAAACTAAGTCATTTGTTAATACAGGATGATTCATGTTTCTTTATCTAAACTATTCCAAACCTGCCTTTATGCAAATTCATCAAGAATGGTTACATTAACGGTGAATTGGGAAAGTCCTCTTTTCCTAATATATATTTAGACTATTGAAAGCTAGTCGACGAGAGAACCATTTAAAGACTAAACAAGAGAACCGATGAACGACGCTTGGTATCAGGTTATTTTTCATTTGCAACAATATTTCTATTTCTGGGCTGCCTTTTTTGTATTAACCACAGCAGGTATGCTGTTTTTTCTATTGAAGGGAAGACGAAAACGTTACATTACCGAGGAAGAAAAAGTACGCTATTTGTTTGATGAGCTAAAAACGTCTAAAGCGAATGCAGATAAACTGCTCAATGTTTTTGAGCACCGTGTTTTGGTAAAAGAACAGGAAGTAAGGGAAAAAGAAGAACTACTCGTAAATCTTCAAACAGAAATTCGGGAGAAAGAAAAAAGCCTTCTGATGCTGGAGGACAAATTACCAGAAGAGGTAAAGGAAGAGATACAGGCGATACACTCTTCTTCTGAAGGATCTATGAATAATACGATTACCTTTATTTTGGGAATTTTGGTAGGGACGGTCACAGGTGTGTTGATCTTCAACCTTCTATTGAGAGAAGGCGTGGTATCTGGACATTTGTTTTAAGAAGTTGAAGGTACATAAGAAATAAAATAGACCGAGTGTTTATTGGATAGGAGGCTGTTTCATAATTGTTATGTGACAGCTTCTTTTTTATTATTCCCACCAAATCAATCGTATTCATGAATTCCAAGTACCAGTGGAGACGAATAGAAACATCTGCAGATCAATTATTGGAACAATTTTGTCTCGATCATAAAATCCCATTATCCTTGATGCCTTTGTTACAGTCAAAGGGGATTACTGTTGATACTGCTGAGACATTTTTATATGGAGGAATGGATCGTCTTCATAGCCCTCTCTTGATGAAAAATATGGAAAAGGCTGTTGAGCGTTTGGTGCAGGCAATAGAGGAGGAAGAGCGGATTCTTTTCTATGGAGATTATGATGTGGATGGCGTATCGGCAGTGAGTATGTATATTCGATTCTTCAAGGATGTTTATCCCCATTATGTCTATTATTTACCTGATCGTTATGTGGAAGGTTATGGACTTTCTGAATTGGGGGTACAGTTTGCCAAAGAGCATGGCTGTGGACTGATTGTAACGTTTGATTGTGGTACAACGGCAGTAAAGGAGGTAGAGATGGCACAACACATGGGAATCGATGTGATTATATGTGATCATCATCAAGTGACAGGGGATATTCCGGAGGCTTATGCTTTATTGAACCCTAAACAAGCAGGTTGTACTTATCCTTTTAAGGAGCTTTCGGGCGCAGGGGTAGGGTATAAATTATTACAAGCTTTCTGTGATTATATGGAGGTGCCAGAAGACCATTTGTATGAGCAACTGGATTTATTGGTACTGAGTATTGCTTGTGATATAGTTCCTATGAAAGGAGAAAACCGTATTCTTGCCAGAGAGGGGTTAAGACAACTAAGAAGTACCACAAAAGAGGGATTAATAGGCTTGCTGAAACGGGTGGGAAAGTTTCAACAATCCATAAGCATATCGGATTTAGTCTTTAAAATAGGTCCACGTTTAAATGCAGCGGGACGTATGGCCAATGCGACTTTGTCTGTATCCTTGCTGGTTACAGATGAGCAACAGGAGGTAAGCGATATATTGATAGAATTGGAGTGGCTAAATCAACAGAGAAAAGTAGAACAGGAAGCCGTAGAACAAGAGGTTTTCACTTTGTTGAAAACAGCACCGGATACCAGAGTGTTTTATAATAAGAATTGGCATGCAGCCGTATTGGGAATTGTCGCCTCCCGGTGTGCGGAGAAAGTACAGGAGCCTGTCGTATTACTAACACAGAAAGAAGAAGTGATTATAGGTTCTGCCCGTTCTGCTAATCAAATCAATTTATATAATATACTGCAGACCTGTGAGGGTACTTTACAACAGTTTGGAGGGCATGCTCAAGCGGCAGGACTACAGTTAGCTGCTGACCATAGAGAGGTATTTGAGCAGTGTTTTATGGCCTCACTTTCTATAGAAAGAGTTCATCAAACAGATAGATTGACAGCGCAATCTTTATTATTAGACCTTGAATTACACTTAGATGAAATCACATTAGAGCTTTATGAGTTACTAGAAGTACTTCGACCTTGGGGACCAGAACATAAACAAGCAGTTTTTTTTTCTAGAGGACTAACTGTATCTGGTGAAGTACGTATATTGAAAGAAAGGTACATGAAGTTCACGGTACGTCAAAAAGGACGCTTACATCGCTTTGAGGCAGTGTCTTATCAAGCTAACCCTGACGTTTTGTCATTTTTGAAGAGTGGTCGGGAGTTTGATATGGCTTATAGTATTCAAGCTTATCATTATGGGCCTCATCGTTATTTTCAATTGAAGGTAAAGGATATCAGGAGTACTGAAAGGGTAGGATAACCCTCTCACCATGGAAAGAAGGACTTAATCTGTAAGTCTTTGTATAGACTTACAGTGATATTTTTAGAAGAACTTACAGAATAAATAATTTATGCTAGGATTTAATATTACCCCTGTTGTTAAGAATCTGTTGATCATCAATATTGCGATATTTGTTGTACAGCAATTTGATATCATACCAATCCGTGATTTATTTAGTTACCATTATATACACTCTGAGAGCTTTAAACCATTTCAGGTGATTACCTATATGTTTGTACATGCAGACTTTGGGCACTTGTTAGGGAATATGTTTGCACTCTTTATTTTTGGTCCTATGCTAGAACGTACGTTAGGTCAAAAACGATTTTTATTGATGTATGCTGTTGCTGGACTGGGCGGGGGTGCTATGTTCGCTGCACTGGACTATTATGACAAGTTTCAACTAGAGCAATTGGCAGAGCTTTATTTAAACTCTCCATCTCCTGAGACTTTCGGGAATTTTATACGAGAGGGAGTAGGAGGGATCTCTGGTTTCCGATTTGAGTACCAACAAGCGGTGAAAGAATTTGCAGGAGCATTTGATCAAAACCCTGAAAGTTCTGTATTGATTGGGCAGGGTAGACAGATTGTGAATGATTTGACTTATTTTAAGTTGAATATACCTATGATGGGAGCTTCAGGAGCTGTTTATGGTATTTTGTTGGCTTTTGGATATTTATTTCCCAATGCTAAGTTAATGTTGTTATTTCCTCCTATTCCAATTAAGGCAAAGTACTTAGTGGGGGCCTATGCTTTATTTGAAATTTATGGAGAATTACAACGAACACCAGGGGATAACGTAGCACATTTGGCTCACCTTGGAGGGATGTTATTTGCTTTTTTACTGTTGAAAAAGTGGGGGATGAAAGCGTTGTATTAGAAAAATACATTGTTTCTACTAAAAGGAATACTTATCTTCTTTCGAAAAGGTTTGTCATATACCCTTTCTTCTCAGCCGATAAATAACAAATAAGTTTAATATGCGGTTTAATTAGAAAATACTAACACACAAGTCCAATGAACAGCTTTGTCAGAGATTTTAAAACCACATGGAATAAGCCGAATAATAGCCTTCCAAGGCTAATTATTATTAATGTGGTTGCGTTTGTCGCAATGAGTATTCTTTCTCTGGTATTAAGGTACGCTGTGGGGCCTTATGCCTTTGAGCGCTATATACTGGAGTACATCGCCTTGCCATCTTCATTTCTGGAGTTTATCACTAAACCCTGGACCTTGGTGACTTACTTTTTTACGCATAGCCTTTCACATTTCCTGCACATTGTTTTCAATATGTTGGGGTTATATTGGTTTGGGGTCATTTTCATGGAATATTTAGGCAATAAAAAGTTGGTGGATATCTATGTATTAGGAGGTTTAGCGGGAGGTTTGATTTATATGATTGCCTACTTCGCAAGCTCTTTTATGCAGAACCCTATTGCCCCTCCAATGATTGGATTGATTGGTGCATCAGCTTGTGTCTACGCAATTATTGTAGGAGCGGCTACAGTAGCTCCAGATTATAGAATGAATTTATTATTCATTGGACCTGTAAAGATTGTATACCTGGCACTAGCTTACATATTTATGAACGTAATCTCTTTAGGCGGAGGAGATAACTTTGGAGGACATATTGCCCACCTTGGAGGTGCCTTGACAGGATTTATCTATGTTAAATCTCTCAAGAAAGGAGTTGACTTAGGTAGTTGGGTTTCTAACTTTTTAACTTGGATAACTAATTGGAATAAACCTAGTCGAAAATTTAAGGTGACTCATAGAGGAAGAAAAACAAACATCAAGAAATCTTCCGAGCCAGATCAGGCAATGGTGGATGCTATTCTTGACAAGATCTCGGAAAGAGGATATGAAAACCTCACACAGGAAGAAAAGGAAATTCTTTTTAAGGCTAGTCAGAAAAAAAATTAAAAGTAAAAGGCTCCCATCTGGGAGCCTTTTTTATGACTTGTCTCGTCTTGATCAAAGAGATTTATTCATCATCTTCTGTTACCTCTTCCGTAGTATCAGCATCTTGATCCTCTAAAGAAATAACTTTCAACGTTTTCTTTACAAAGTCAACTTTTTCTAATAATTGCTCTTTGTTTTCATCAATAATCGTCACGTGCCCCATCTTACGGTTAGGCTTTGTGATTTTTTTTCCATAGAGATGAATGTATACGCCCTCTTTACCCAGGACTTCTGAAAGACCTTCATAGTGAGCCATTCCAGTGTACCCTTCTTCACCTAAGACATTCACCATTGCTGATGGTGTTCTTAGCTGGGTACTTCCTAGAGGCAGTTCCAGTACAGCTCTCAAGTGTTGCTCAAATTGAGAGGTATAATTAGCCTCTATGGTTTGATGTCCACTATTATGTGTACGAGGAGCAATTTCGTTGACCAACACTTTACCTGACTTGGTAACAAATAGTTCTACGGCCAATAAGCCTACAAACTCCATTTCGTTCACCAGGTCAGTAGCAATACGTTCAGCTTCCTCTGCAACCTCATTAGAAATAGCTGCAGGACCCAACAAATAGTCAACCAAGTTGGCATCGTGATATACTAGCTCTACAGCAGGATATGCTTTTACTTCTCCCTTAATGGTACGGGCAATGATAATAGAGATTTCTTTCTCTATATCTACCAGTTTTTCCAATACAGAAGGAGCATCAAAGGCTTTGTCAAAATCTTCTTCACTAGATAGTTTGATAACTCCTTTTCCATCATACCCTCCTTTACCGATCTTATGTACGGCTGGCAAGAACTGTATGAAGTCCTGAAGTTCCTCCTTGTTGGATGTCAGGAAAAACTCTGACGTAGGAATATTATGTTCACGGAAGAAAAGCTTTTGTGTACGCTTGTCCTGAATCATACGAATAATCTCAGGTTGAGGGTACACTTTTACGCCTTGCTTTTGTAGATCCATCAAAGCATCCGTATTGACATTTTCGATCTCGATGGTCAGTGTGTCTACATCTTGTCCAAATTCAATCACTGTTTTATAATCAGTGAGCGAACCTACGACAAATTCACTTGCCAGATCACGGCAAGGTGCTTCAGCATCAGGGTCAAGAACCTTAGTATGAAGATTAAGGTTCATACCTGCCTGTATAAGCATCCTACCTAGTTGTCCTCCTCCCAATACGCCCAATTTGGACTGCTTGTCTGCTTCTTGTTGCATACGTATTATGTTGAATACTCTATTTTCAATTTATAAGTCAAAGCCAATATCAGTACGGAAGTACTGTCCATCAAATTGAATCGTATTGGCTGCTTTATAAGACTTTTTCAAGGCCTCTTGTATATCCTCACCAAATGCAGTTAGTGCGATTACACGTCCACCGGCTGTAACAACTTTTCCATCATTATTAATGGTAGTACCTGCGTGGAAAGGAATAGCATCAGTTACTTCCTCAATGCTTTCCATGGTTTTTCCTTTTTCATAACTTTCAGGATAGCCACCAGAAACCATCATAACAGTTGTTGCTGTTTCAGGTTTTACCTCAAGCTTAACTTCTGAAAGAGCTTTCTTTCCCACTAGTTGGAAGATTTCTAGTAGATCACTTTCCAGTCTAGGAATCACTACTTCCGTTTCAGGGTCTCCCATGCGAACGTTATATTCAATAACATAAGGCTCACCATCACAGTTCATCAAGCCAATAAAGATAAACCCAACATAATCTAGATTGTCTTTCTTCAATCCTTCTACTGTAGGTTTAACAACACGCTCGTCTACTTTTTGCATAAATGCATCATCTGCAAAAGGAACTGGTGAGATCGCTCCCATACCTCCTGTATTCAAGCCTGTATCTCCTTCTCCAATACGCTTGTAATCTTTAGCAGAAGGTAGTGTGATATAGTTCTCTCCATCAGTCAAAACAAAAACAGAAAGCTCAATACCAGATAGATATTGTTCAATCAATACTTGGCTACTAGCATCTCCAAACTTCCCTTCTAGCATTTCTTTTAGGGAGTCCTTGGCCTCTTGAAGGTCTTCTGTAATGATTACTCCTTTACCAGCTGCTAAACCATCTGCTTTTAATACATAAGGAGCCGTTTGTTTTTCTAGAAATGCATATCCATTTTCTAGTTGCTCTAAAGTAAAGGTCTCTGCAGCTCCTGTAGGAACACCATGCTTTAACATGAATTGCTTAGAGAAATCCTTACTTCCTTCTAGTAGAGCTCCTGCTTTCTTAGGACCAATAATAGTAATATGAGAAAGGTCTGCTCGCTCAGCAAAATAATCCGCAACTCCTTCTACCAAAGGAGCCTCTGGTCCAACTACAATTAGTCCTATTTTCTGTGCCAAAGCAAAATCTGCAAGAGCATCAAAATCAGTGACACCTATGTTGACATTTTCCGCAATAGCTGCAGTACCAGCATTACCTGGAGCAACAAATAGTTTGGACAATTTCGGACTTTGAGCAATTTTCCAAGCAAATGTGTGCTCCCTTCCGCCGGAGCCTAAAACCAGTACATTCATCGTTACTAATTGGTATGAGATTGTAAAATATATAGATATTCAAGGTGCGAATATGAGAAAAAAAATCAGGCCGGAAAAGAAAATCTCCAGCCTGATTCAAAAGAGCCTATAGATCGCGTTACATTGCCAACTCTGAAAGGAATTTTACACGCATCAATCGAATTTCATCTTCGCTGATGTCCTCATCGAGTTCGTTTAAGGCTACTTCTAGCCTATCGGTATCTGCTTCCATAAAGTAATCGTACAGTTCATCGATTTTTTCGTCATCCATGATCTGTTCAATATAATAATCAAGATTCAGTTTAGTACCTGAATAACAGATGTGTTCTATTTCATCTAGGAGATCATCAAAGGAAATTCCTTTATTATCAGCGATATCTTCCAGATCTATTTTTCGGTCAATTTGCTGTATGATATAGATCTTTGTCTTTGACTTATCTACAGCGGACTTAACAATTACATCAGAAGCTGGAGTGATATCATTCTCCTCTACGTAGTTCTTGATCACCTTAACGATCTCAGATCCAAACTTTCGAGCTTTCCCTATACCTACACCATTAATCTGTGAGATTTGCTCAATATTTGTTGGGTAGGTCGTAGCCATTTCTTCTAGTGATGGCTCCTGAAAGATCACATAAGGAGGGAGTCCTTTTTGCTTGGCAATTTTTTTCCGAATTCCTTTTAGGAGTTCAAATAGCGTTTCGTCAAATGCGTGACTATTCCCATTTCCAGTATCATCAATATCCTGTAGATCCTCATTTTCATAATCATGATCCTTCGTGAACTTAATAGAGTAAGGGTTCTGAAGGAACTCTCTTCCTGCTTCTGTCAGCTTAAGGATAGTGATATTATCACGGTCTTTTTTGACGAAGCCAGAGATCATGGATTGACGAATGACTGTATTCCAGTAGGCTTTGTCTTCTGACTTACCTTTTCCAAAAACATCTAATTTGTGATGGTCATAGCTATTAACGTATTCATTGTTTTTACCCATGACTACATCAATAATATGTTCTATACCAAAACGCTCTTCAGTTAATTTTACACTGTTGAGGACAAGTAAAACATCATCTTTAGCCTCAAAAGGTTCATGAGGGCGAAGACAGTTGTCGCAATGGTTACAACCACCATTTTTATACTCTCCAAAATAATGTAATAGCTGCTTAGGACGACAAACCGAAGAATTCGCATAATAGCTAATTTCCTGTAAGAGAATTCGTGCATTGTCTCTTTCAGTAACAGGCTTGTCTTTATTGAATTTTTCCAGTTTGGTAATGTCCTTGGGACTGAAGAACATCAGACAATAAGACTCTAAACCATCCCTTCCGGCTCTACCTGTTTCTTGATAATATCCTTCTAGTGATTTGGGAGCGTCATAGTGTACGACAAATCGAACATCGGGTTTATCAATCCCCATCCCAAAGGCAATGGTGGCAACAATCACGGCTGCATCTTCATTGAGAAAGGCATCCTGGTTTTGCATTCTGATGGAAGAATCCATTCCAGCATGATAGGGAAGCGCCTTAACACCATTGACTTTTAATAAGTTAGCGATCTCTTCTACTTTCTTTCTACTTAAGCAATAGATGATACCCGATTGCCCTTTATGTTTATTGATAAACTTAATGAGCTGCTTTTCAGGATTAATTTTAGGCAAAACCTCATAGAAAAGATTTTCTCTATAAAAGGAAGAAAGAAAAATATCAGCATCTTCCATATTCAAGTTCTTCTGAATATCATTTCGTACTTTTGGAGTTGCTGTGGCCGTTAGGGCAATAATGGGAATTCCTTCTTTGAGGTGAGTAATGATGGTTCGAATCTTTCGATACTCTGGACGAAAATCATGTCCCCACTCAGAGATACAGTGTGCCTCATCAATTGCTGCAAAGCTGATATTGCATTGACGAAGAAGTTCAATGTTATCATCCTTCGTTAAGGACTCTGGTGCTACGTAAAGTAACTTGACAGTACCTTCTAAAAGCTCTTTTTTGACTTTCTTTGCTTCTGTCTTGGAGAGGGTCGAGTTGAGGAAATGAGCACTGATTCCCAATGCTCTCAGTTGATCGACCTGATTCTTCATCAAAGCAATTAAAGGCGAGATCACTACTGCTGTACCTTCTTGCATTACTGCAGGAAGCTGATAGCACATAGACTTTCCTGCCCCCGTAGGCATAATGACAAAGGTATTTTTTCCTGCTAGTATATTCTTGATAATAACTTCTTGATCTCCTCTAAAGCTATTGTATCCGAATACCTCCTTAAGCTTTAGCTTAAGGGTGTCCTTAAAATCTGTTTTTACCATGGTTCTGCAAGTTACATCACCTACAAATCGTCTAAGAATAAAAGTTGAAGTACGATTTGCTAACTAAGACATT
Organism: Algivirga pacifica; assembly: GCF_039543525.1. Lineage (NCBI taxonomy): Bacteria > Pseudomonadati > Bacteroidota > Cytophagia > Cytophagales > Flammeovirgaceae > Algivirga > Algivirga pacifica. The sequence goes on along the minus strand of NZ_BAABJX010000022.1, from coordinate 14,447 downwards.
TATAGTTTCTAATGTTGCATGCAAACATGGGCAATTGTTAAAACATAAAGATTGCATGCAATTGTATAATTTCAATTTGATCTTTCGGAAAAGTATCGTGTCAGATATTCACCTTATATGAATTTACAAAATGCCTCCCGTATTTCATAATATTTTTCCTTTGAAATATCCTTTATTAACAGGCTCGAAAATAGGGTGCTTTTTGTGATATAATCACTTTTAATTGTATTTTTTTAATATAGCAGGAGGCGGATAGGATTTCTTTTTCAATGAAAAGTAATTTTCTTAGTTGTAGGGAGTGTGAAAACAGTACTTAAAGCATTTATAAAGTGCCACAAATATCCAATTTGTAAAAACTGTACAAAATAAAGAGAGGGAGAATGAAAAAAGCCTTAGAAACAATGTCTCTAAGGCTTTGAATGAGTTGTAAATGTATCTTAATGATTATTTAAATACTCACTCTTTTTAACTTTTCCTGATTGAGGATAGTAATGTGCTTATCTTTGATTTCAATCAATTTTTCATCTTTGAAATCAGACAAAGTACGAATTAATGTTTCTTTGGCTGTACCGATAATCTTAGCCAAATCATCACGAGTGATATTAATACTCTCTCCTTTTTGCTCGTATTTAGCATCAAGTTGTAGAAGTACTTCTGCTACTCTCTGTCTAACCGATCCATAAGCTAGTTTAAGGAGTTTCTCTTCATTTTCTACAACCTCACTACTTAGCATCTTCAAGAACTTCTGAGCAACTTCCCTGTTTTCATATAGTAAACTGCTTAGATCCTGCTTAGGAATGATACTTACTTCACAGCCTTCCAGAGCAGTAGCAGTTTCAATATAAGCGATGTCCTTCAATAGAGAGATGTAGCCCAAGAATGAACCAGGACCATGAATACCTGTGATAAACTCCTTACCATCTTCATTGGTCTTGAAGGTTTTAACTTTTCCTTTATTGACATACAAGAGTGCGTTAGGCATATCTCCTTCGTAGAAAAGGACACTCTTTTTCTTATAGCTTCTTGTTTTTCTGTCCTTGGAAAGAGACTCTAAAGAGTTACTACTACGAGCATCATTCATAAAGTTATCGAGCCCTTCCTTACTTTTATCATATTCCTTTTTGAGGATATCATTTTTTTTCAAACGGCCTTCAATAGCCTCTAGCAATTCTAGGTCGTCAAAAGGTTTGGTCAAGTAGTCGTCAGCGCCATGGCTCATTCCTTTTCGGAAATCAGCTTTCTCAGCTTTTGCTGTCAAGAAGATAAAAGGAATACTTGCCGTAGACGGTTCTTTGCTTAATGCATATAGTACGCCATAACCATCAAGTTCTGGCATCATAATATCACAAATGATAAGGTCCGGCTTTTCTGCTCGAGCTTTCTCAACCCCAACTTTTCCATTTTCGGCTGTAATTACCTCATAATTCGATAATTCTAATATTTCAGCAATATTTTCCCTTACCTCCGTATTATCTTCGATCAATAAAATCCGTTTCATCTTAACGTATATTTTGTGGTAGTGAAATTTTAAAAGTGGTTCCTTCATCCAATTGACTATCAAAGGAGATATCTCCTTTAATGAGATCAACATATTTCTTTACAATATGTAACCCAAGACCAGTTCCTTGGATGTTTGTGGCATTTTCTGCCCTAAAAAAACGTTCAAAAAGATGCCCTTGCTCGCTTTTGGGAATACCAATGCCCTCGTCTTTTACTGAGAGACAGAGGTGGTCGCCTTTTTGATGGGTACGTACCCAAATGGTCTTTCCTGCAGACGAGTACTTGATGGCATTTGACAGTAAATTAATAAGGATGTTTTTGATGACTTGTTTGTCACTTCTACAAATAATCTCTTCTCCTTCGTGTTGATAATTAATGGATTGACCGATTTTCTTAACGGCATACATCTCCTCACAGATACTTTGGACTTCTTGTGAAAGTTCAAAGGTAGAGAGGTGAAGCATCGTTTTGCCTTCTTCCATCTTACTAAGTGAAAGAAAGTCATTAAGAATTTGAGTGAGGTTGTTTACACTCGACTTAATACGCTCAATATGTTTATCCCTTTTTTCTTGTTGATGTGCCTCAGGATAGCGGGCAATCAGAGAAGCGGAGGAAAGAATGGTACTGAGTGGTGTTCTGAACTCATGGGATGCCATGGATACGAATCGGCTCTTTAGTTCATTCAGTTCTTTTTCTCTTTGTAGGGCTTTCTTGATCTCATTCTCAATGTTTTTTTGATTACTGATATCAATAGCCACACACATCACTTGTGAAATCACTCCTCCTTTGGAAACAGGGAAAGGAACTACACTAACACTGTACTGCTTGTGATTTACCTGAGTTTCATACATACTTTCCTCTCCCTTAAAGGCGAGTTGTAGAGCCTGTTGGTTGTTAAGTGGAAGAGCTGAAAATTCATGAACATTTTTTCCTATTAACTCATCTACATTTACCTCTAGCTTTCCGAGCTCTTTACCATCAGCAAATACGATATGATGATGTATATCCAAAACACAGATAATTCCGTTAGGGAAGTTATTGGCAATGGTACGGTAAATATGTTGGCTTTTAAGGAGGGCTTCCTCTGCCTTTGCACGTTCAGAGATTTGCTTTTGAAGATACTCATTGGATAGTTGAAGGTCTTGAATTGCCTTATCCAACATTCGGGTACGCTTTCGCACACGCTCTTCCAGACGTTCGTTGAGTGAGCGAATCTTCTGTATGTTCTTACTGTGCTGTATACTATGACGGATAGAGCGTTCTAGTTGGGCTGAAGTAATCTCTCCTTTCACCATATAATCAAAGGCTCCCGCTTTCATAGCCCGTTCATCAGTCTCAATATCTCCTTGTCCTGTCAATAAGATGAAAGGGCGATGAATACCGTCTTCTTGAGAAGCATGGACTAAGTCCAACCCAGTCTGTGCTCCTAGTCGATAATCGATGATGTAAGCTTCGTGTCGATTGTCACGTATTACGTCTAGAGCAGTATCATAGTCTGGAATCCAATCCAGTTCATACTCTTGCGTTTTAATATCTTCTAATAGGTCTTCGGCAATTAGATAATCATCTTCATCGTCGTCAACCAATAAGATTCGAATAATATCACTCATTCGTTTGTAGTTGTTTTAGAGAGGTAGTTTTACCACCTCCAGCCAGTACTTGCCTAAGGTTTGAATAGTTTCTACTAAGGATTCAAAAGTGACCGGCTTGGTAATAAAGGAGCTAACGCCCAACTTGTAGGTGTCTTGAATATCGTCTTCTGAAGAGGAAGTAGTCAATACTACAACAGGAATAGCACTTAGCTTACTGTCTTTTTTCAGCTCCTTAAGTACTTCTCGACCATCCTTTTTAGGCATATTCAAGTCCAAGATGATTAAGCCAGGAGTAGGGTGTTTTTCAGTATCAGAGTACTTATTTTGATGATAAAGATAGTCCAGCAACTCCTCCCCATCTTCGACAAAAGTTAGCTTATTGTTCAGGTTGCTTTCTTCGAAAGCTTCTAATGCCAACATTCTATCCTCTGGGTCATCATCTGCGTAAAGGATGGTGATTGGCTCCATTTTGTTGTAGATCATAATCCTGTAATACTATTTGGTTAGTTGGAGTGATCAGTGCTTAATGTGACAGTAAAGGTAGTCCCTTCTCCTTGTATACTGTCTGCACTGATATCTCCTCCATGTCTGTTTGCAATTTTTTGGCAGATCGCAAGGCCTATTCCAGAACCTTCATATTTTCTACCTTCCAGACGTTGGAAAATTTGAAAGATACGCTCTTTGTATTGATTATTAAAACCAATACCATTATCTACAAATTTAATATATACTTTCTTTTCTTTATCATTTATTTCTGAAGAAATGGTAATTTCCGGGGAAATTTCTTCTTTACTGAATTTTAAGGCATTACTAATCAGATTCTGAAAGAGTTGACGCATTTGAGTAGCATCTGCAGGGATCGTAGGAAGGGGGTTGATCCTTACCTTAGCATTTTTCGTTTCGATGGCCACTTCCAAGTCACTTAATACCTCTTCAACAATCTTATTGAGGTCTACAGAGGTAAAAGGACGGGCTTTAGAAGTGACTCTAGAAAATGCCAGAAGGTCATTGATAAGTGTCTGCATACGTGTAGCAGAACCCATCATTCGTTCTATATAATCAATACCTTTAGGTGATAGGTTATCACGCTCTTTGTGATTAAGCCGATCACCGAACGTACGAATTTTACGTAGAGGCTCTTGTAGATCGTGTGAGCTAATGTAGGCAAAGTCTTCTAGTTCGCGGTTGCTGCGCTCTAATTGCTGTGTATACAGCTTGAGTTCTTTCTCTTTTTTCTGAAGTGTTTCAGAAGCAATTTTTCTTTCGGTAATATCTTCAGTAAAGATAATGATTCCTCCAGTCTCTCCATGCTCATCTTTCCATGGGTGTGCTTCCCATTTCAGCCATTTTGTATCTCCATTGGGTCTAAGAATACTTTCCTCCCCAATATCGATCACCTCTCCAGAAAGACACTTTTCATAAAGGTGACTCCAATGTGCTTGATAGTCTGGGAAAATACTTTCGTGTTTTAACCCGATAATTTCTTTTTCCTTCAATCCGTATTCTGTTGCCCATTTTGAGCTCACCAAGATGTATTTCAGCTCTTTATCCAGCATGGCTACAGAAGCAGGAGTATGGTGTACAAAGTAAGAGAGCAGTTCTCTACTCTTCAATACTTGCTGTTCCACTTTTTTTCTTCCTGAGATATCTGTTACGAAAGCGACTGAAAGCCGTTCCTCATCCAATTGCATACTATTGATACTAATCTCTACGGGGAAGACGGTACCATCTTTGCGCTTGGCAGGAAAATCCTTGCCTAACCCCATAGGTCTGGAAGAGGGTTTTTTATAAAAGTTGTCTCGGTGATGTACATGGGAATGTTTGTACTCCTGAGGAATAAGTATCTCTAGCTTTTGACCAATAAGTTCGTCTTTCTGATAGCCAAACATCTGATCAACTTTCGGGTTACAAAGAACGATGATACCGTCTTTGTTGGTGATCAGAATTCCCTCAGCAGCAGTTTCAAAGAGTGCTTTGAAGGCTATATTATTGAACTTTTCATCATTGATATTAGATGATTTATTTGTAGAGGGATTCATGTATTTTATAATTTATAATGCCTTATGCTTTTTTAGAAAGAGTACTTTTATAAGTAACAAACCTTCACCATAGGATAACCCATTGTTTGTTAATAAGACAGATCTGATAATTTTGTATTTGTACTGAAGTGACAAGTTATAGAGAAGAGAAATAAAAAAGCAAAAAAGGTGACTCAGGTCACCACTTATTGCTATCATTGTATACAAATTTTGTGCTGTTTAGGGTATTAATTAGTTGAATTTGGATTTATGAATTTATATCAAGAATTAAAGAAAGGTCCTTTCCTTATTTCAGGTCCTTGTGTGATTGAAAATGAGGCAATGATCATGGATCTGGCAGAGCAACTTAAGCGAATGACAGAAGAGTTGGGGATCACTTATATTTTCAAGGCATCTTTTGATAAGGCAAACCGTACCTCGGTAGATGCTTATAGAGGTCCTGGTTTGGAAGAGGGGCTCAAAATATTACAGAAGGTAAAAGAAACATTTGACTTACCAGTCACCACGGATATTCACGAATCATCTCAGGCCAAGCCAGTGGCAGAGGTTGCAGACATTTTACAGATTCCAGCTTTTCTTTGTAGACAAACAGACTTATTGTTGGAGGCCGCTAATACAGGCAAAATTGTCAATATTAAAAAGGCACAGTTCCTTTCTGGTAATGATATGGTATACCCAGCGAAAAAAGTAGAGTATACAGGAAACCAGCAAGTCATGTTAACGGAGAGAGGAAAGTCTTTCGGTAATAATGATTTGGTAGTAGATTTTAGGGATATTATTGATATGCAATCTTTTGGCTATCCATTGGTGATGGATGTAACACATTCTTGTCAGAAGCCAGGAGGAGCACAAGGTAAAAGTGGTGGAAATAGAGAATATGCTCCTTACTTTGCCAAGGCAGCAGCGGCAGTAGGGGTAAAAGGCTTTTTCTTTGAAACACACAGAAATCCTTCTGAAGCACTTTCTGATGGGCCTAACATGGTTCCTTTAGATGAATTGAAAGGGGTCTTGGAAGAGGTGTTAAAGCACATATCATAACTACCATTTAAGGTAAAAGGTAAAAGGTAAAAGGTAAAAGGTAATAGGATGAAATTAAACTACCTTATCCCTTTTACCTATTACTTTTTACCTTCATTCCAATTGTTTTAAATCAACGTATTGCCAGTGGAACTAAGAAAATGATCAAAAGTATCTCCCCTTAATCCCAGTCGAATAGTTTCAAGGGGAATTACTTCTTGAGGGGCAATATTTCCAAGGTTTACGTTGGCCCCCATAAGCTTGATAAGCCAAACTTGTTGTGCTTTTTGAGGAGCTTCCCAGATTATTTTCTCACTAGGGATCTGTGTTAGTATTTCCTCCACTAATCCAGTTCTTACTTCTCCAGAAGCTCTATAAAGTCCAACATTTCCATTTTCACGAGCTTCTCCAATAACTTTCCAGGCACCAGCTTCTAGTTCCGCTTTCATTAATTCTATCCATTTGTATGGAGGAATAATTTTTTCAGCATCCTTTGAGCCAACTTCAGATAACACAGTAGCTTGTTGAGATAGGTCACTAATGAAGTTACACTTTTCTTCATGATGTAACTCAATGGAGCCATCAGAGACTTCAGCGTATTCTATCTGGTAAGTATCTAACATTTTTTTGTAGTCTTTGTATTGATCTCTAATGACAAAGGCTTCAAATAATGTACCTCCAAAATAGACAGGAATACCTGCAGATTTGTAAAGTGCAATTTTTTCCTTGAGTTTAGGATAGACTACTGATGTTCCCCATCCAAGTTTAATAATGTCAATATAATTGGATGAAGTTTCCAGAATGCTTTCAGCATCTCGAATAGACATTCCCTTGTCCATCATCATAGTAAGTCCATCAGTACGAGGTTTTAATGTTCTCTGGGGAATTTGATTTAGTTGAATATTCATAAGGGTGGGTTTAGCAATTATTTGAATAATACAAGTCCGAATATATTGATATTCTTTTGAGAACGCTAAACGTGCAGTACCCAAATTTGGGAAGGGAAATTTTAGATAAAAAAAAAGTCACCGTCTATAACGATGACTTTCAGTTTCTTATTGAACTTGCTGAATAATGCTTTTTAACATTTTTTGCATCCTTTCTTCAGGAAAGGACTCAAAGAGGATGGTTTGTTTTTCCGGATCAACTACTAACGCCAAGGTTAGAAAGTCATAGGCACTTTCCATATTACCGTTCATTAATGCATAGGCTGTTGCCTTATAAAGGAGGTCAGCATCATCGGGGTTATCATCTAAGCCATCAGAGATAACTTCTAATGCTTGCTGTAAATCACCTTCATTTTGAAACATTTTGGCCCACATCAACCATAGAGAAGTATTTTGAGGGTTGATATTGACCGCTTGTTGATAAGCATTAGTGGCAGAAGATAAATGTCCAAGGGCTTCTTCTGCCTGAGCTAGAGAGCTCCAGTGCTCATCCTTGAACCTATTGAGTTCACAGGCCTTTCCTAGGTAATGTGTCGCCTCAAGGTTTTTTTCCATCAACCTCAAGGTCTCTCCAGCCGCAAACCAAGCTTCTTCCAGTTCCTGATCAAGTTTCAAAGCTTTTTGATAGTACTTTAAGGCAATCTTAGGGTCTTCCATAGCAGCCGCTGTATTGCCTAAAAGATACAGAACCTCTGCATTGTCTGTTTCTAGTTCAGCAGTGGCGTGGTAGGCTCTAAAGGCATTGGGATGATCTGCAAGGTCTGTATAGGCATGCCCCATATTATAAAAGGCTGCCGCATATTGATCGTCAATCAAAGTAGCATACTCAAATGCTTGTACTGCATCTGTCTTTTGATCAAGGCTATTATAAATGACACCTAAGTTGTGCCAGGCAAATTCATTATATGGGTCTTGATCAATAATCTCCTTTAAAAAGTTGATTACCTTTTCTTTTGCAGGAAACAAGTCCAAGCAATAAGATAATTCATGAATAGCATCCTCGTGAGCAAGGTCATCTTCTAATGCTTTTAGGTAGTAGTCAATAGCCTCTTCTACCTTATTGTAAGATTGATAGGTAAATGCAATACAGTAATATACCTCAGACTTGTCTTCAGCAAAAGCAAGAGAGCGATTATAGTAGTGTAGAGCTTCTTCGTACTTGTTGAGCGCAGAGGCTAGAGATGCCTTGCAAAAAAGTACATCAAATTCGTTAGGTTGAATAGCTTCCGCCTGTTCTACTACTTCATAGGCTTGCTTGAACTCTCCCACTAGGGTTAAGGTTCTCGCTTTATGAATTAGAATTCCGGTGGAGAAGGGGTATTGTTTAATGGCAATATGACATGCGCGTAGCGCTTGTTCAGATTTTCCATTGGAAATGTAATGTTCAATAATTTCTTCAAAGACATGAAGGTCAAAAAATAGCTCATTTTTATTCTTGAGCATACTTTCAAACCGCTTCAAAGCATTATTTAATTCTTTGTTATGAAAATCCGCCATAAACGTTAAAAAGAAGAATTGTTTGTTCCCTGAAAATATAATAAAAATCAGGTATTATTATAATTTTTTTTGACCCATTTCATGGTATCTTCCAGACTATAAAATGCATATTCAAAAGTACTTATAGCTTTTTGACTACTATAAATCTTCTTTTGAGAGGAAGATCGAATGAGATCTTTGGTAATCTTGGGCTCTCCTCCAAATATACGTGTGCGAAGTGCCTCTAGTTTTGCTGCAATACCTCCCATCCATATGGGTAAAGCCTTTTGAGGAGGACGAACATCAAAATAGCGAGCAATGGTTTGGAATACCTTTTGATAAGGTAGGCTACCGCTATTAAGGATAAATCGCTCTCCATATTTTTGTTCTGTTAGTCCTCTATAAGCCAGATTGGCAACATCCCTTACATCGACATAACTAAAATAGCCTTGAGGGTAATAATATCCCTCATTTAATATATAGTTGAATATTTTTAAGCTGCTTCTTTGCCAATCTCCATGCCCTAAAATAACAGAAGGGTTAAGGATAACAGCTTTTAAGCCTTCAGCAACACCTCTCCATACTTCTTGCTCTGCATGGTATTTAGAGATAGAGTAGGCAGAGTTTTCTGCAGAATCCTCCCATTTTTGATTTTCATTAATGGGAGTATTCGATGAAGAACTACCTACCGCTGCAATGGAACTAACATAACATAAAGGAATATTGTTCTCTAATGCTACATTAACAATATTAGCAGTGCTTTGTACATTGAACTCTTCCATGCTCTGTGCCTTTGAAGAATCAAAAGAGACCATGGCAGCAGTGTGAATAATGGCGTTGCAATCTTTTATAGCAATAGCGATGGCTTCTGGATCAAGAAGATTAATATCTACCCATTCGATATACTGCTCCAGATCTTTTAAACGAAGCGTATTGCTATTGGAGCGTTTACTGGCTCTTACAGTTCCTCCTTCAAGAATGACTTTTCTAGCAATATGTTCTCCTACAAATCCGGAGCAGCCTGTGATAAAATAGCGCAAGTTAGTGAAGTGTTTATTGCTCAGTATTGGTGAGTAATGAATTATTTAAAAGGGACAACTCCAGAGCATCCTGGTACAGTTCTGTCTCTCTTGCTTTGATAAGCTTTTCAATATGTCTTGGTTTGTGGCAGTCACTACTAATAAAGGCTACCAGCTTATCTTTAATTAGCCTTTCAGCAAGGTCAAGAGATCCTTTAGAATAATAACCAATGAAGGATAAGATATTCAGTTGTAATAATACTCCTTTGGATTTTAGATCTATAAAGGTTTGGTATTTACCTCCTAAGTATAGGTATCTTTCAGGGTGAGCTAAAACAGGTTTATAGCCTCTTGATTTCAACATGAAAATAGCCTTGTCTATTAAAGGACTTTCGTTCATGTATGATAGCTCAAACAATACATAGTTATCCCCAAAAGTTAGTAAAGGTGCACCACTTTCAATCATTTCTATGAATGCTTCATCTAGGTAGTACTCAGCGGCAGCTTCTAGCTCCATATGGATACCAGCATCTTTGGCGGCGACTTTTACCTCTTCTAGTTTTCCTAAGACAATTTCAGGAGTGTTTCTAAAGAAGTCCATCATAATGTGAGGGGTCATGATCATCTTCTTGTATCCTAAAGATTGAAACTCCTTCAGCATAATAATGGTCTCTTCCATATTTTTCGATCCATCATCAATACCTGGTAAGATATGCGAATGCATATCGACTAATACAGGCGGAAGGTCTCTTTGAGCCTTCTTTTTCTTCTTTTTAAATAGGGAAAAAAGCATATATCTTATGTATTAAGGAAAGAAATCTAAACGTAGTTATATTTTTTCTTCAAAAAATTAAGTTTGACAAAGATAGTACCTAAAACCATAAGGTATATCGTTTATTAGGTTCGATTAAGAGAAAAGATTAAAAGGAAATTTTTTCTTAGGAGGAGCTTCCTCGTAATATCCATCCCCTCCATAGTGATAGCCACCATAGCCATATCCATAACCATAGCCATAATCATAGTTGCTATAACCTTTTCTAGCGGGCACACAGTTAAGTACAATGGATAGATTCTTGAACTTTTTATTATCAATAATGTGATTGATATTTTTCACAAACGATGTTTTACTATACTCCGCCCTTGTTACATAGATAGGAACAGAAGCATGTCGCATAGCAATAATACCATCTGTTACTAATCCTACAGGAGGGGTATCAAACATAATGATATCAAACTGCTTTTTAAGGTCTTCGAGTAGCTGATCAAACGCATTGGAAAGAATCAACTCAGCTGGGTTAGGAGGAATAGGTCCCGCAGTGATAAACTTAAGGTTATCAATTTCGGTATCCCTGAGGCATTCGCCAATAGAAGCTTGTTGTACTAATAGGGAGGATACGCCTTGTGTATTGTCCTCATTGAAGGCTAAATGAATTTTAGGCTTTCTAAGATCTAGGTCTAGCAAGACCACTCTAGCACCTGACAAAGCAATCATACCAGCAAGATTGGCAGAGACAAAGGTTTTTCCTTCTCCACTAATCGTAGAGGTGACGGAGATGATCTTGTTTTGATTATCCTGTTGTACTGATTGCAGAAAATCAAGGTTAGTTCTAAGCGATCGAAAAGCTTCACTAATGGAAGATTTAGGATTCTTATGAATTACGAGTTGAGAGAAATTCATTTCTTCCTTCTGGTATTCAGGAACCACACCTAGGATAGGTGCATTGGTTTGTTTCTCTATTTGCTTGATACTATAAATTTTATTGTGTGCAATATATCGTACCAGAATCATAATAATAGAAAGAAAGAAACTCGCAGCTATACTCAACCCTATTACTTTGGAAGGTATAGGAGCAACTGGGGTAGAAGAGGCTGTTGCAGGGGCAATAGTTCTAAAACCTTCCACGGTACTTGCTTTGACAATATTGACTTCAATAATTTTGGAGGCAAACAGAGAGGCCATATCTTCATACACATTCATGTTTTTATTGATCCTTTTTAAAACAGGATCTCCTCCTATATTACTATAGAAGGTTTTTTGAAGCTTTTGTATGACTTTTCTATTTTCTATGATATTCTCCTTAAGAAGAGTGATTCTAAAGTTAGCAAGCTCGGAGAGTGCATTATGATTTGCTTTCAATAGATCCTCTTGCTGTTTTCTGGCAATAGTTTCAGTGGTGTAGGAAATCGTCACCCGATCAAGGTTTGTTTCCATTGCACGAATTGTTTTGACTAAACCGGATAGTTGCTCATCTTCAATGACGTTGGCTATGGCTTCCAGGTAAATTGCACTGGAGTCATCAGCTATTAGTGTCAGAATATTTTCATAGTTTTTAATATTGGTACCGAGTAGAGCATTTTGTTGTTCGAGCTCTTGAACCCGATTGAGAATTTCTTCTTGGTCTTTCAGGCCAGAGAATTGACTTAAACTCGTATAGTTTTTATAAAGCTGTTCATATCGACTAAGGGAATCTTTTACGATAGTTTGCTGCTGACTTAAGTAATGCAGCATTTGCTTGTGTCCTTGGTTCTTATTGGAAATAGTTTTTTCCTTATAGTTTCTAATAAAAGCATCAACGATAGCGACAGCTTTATTCTTATTGTTGGCCTCAAAGGAAACAATTAGGGTATTGGCTTTGCGGTTGTCGATATTGACATTTAAGTTTTGATTCAAGAACCTCTTTATTTCTTCTTTAGGGTGTGGTACGAATTTATATGATAAAGCGAGACTCTCTTCCAGTAAGGGTCTTTTTAAGTTGACCGTGATTTCTCCATGCTTTAATTGAATCGTATTACCAAATAAGTAGGTTTTGGATTGCTTGTTTCCATCCTCTTCATACTTTAGTTCAAATTGTTGTTCATCCAGAATTTGAACAATGTACCCTTCTCCATAAAATTGATGATCATAACTTTGATAGTGTACCTCAAATGGCGTTTGGTTATAAAGTTCTGTGTAGGAGATCTCACCCAAAGAATAGTAACTTACACTAAGATCTAGGGAGTCCATTACACTCTCGTACATTAAATCTGATTTTAATAACTCAATCTCGCCAGACATATTGACGGATTCGTAACTAATACCGCTATATACACTATACTCTTGGTTTAAAAAGTTCTTCGAGCTTTGTACCTCCAACTTGATAATACTATAGGCATTATAGGTCATAGGAGTCCATCGAAGATACATATAGGCAATCGCAGAAGCTATTCCGAAGATTAGTATTATCCATAAAAGACTTTTAAAAATAACAAACCTGAGTTTGTCAAAGTCGATTTCTACTCCTTGAGGAGAATACCCTTGTGCTTGTTCTTGTACTTTGAAGTCTGTTGACATCTTGGTGAAAAGACTTTATTTGTTGATTTCTTGAATTAATAAGTAAAGAGAAATGACCCCTGTGATAGTACTGGTTACCGCTCCGATAATAGAAGTTGCGTCACGAAGGTTTTGAGAATCAAAACGTCTTCTAGGTTCTACATAAAGGACATCATTTGGCATCATTTTAAGGTTAGCACTTTTTAATCCATCTATAGTTGTAAGATCAATTAACTGTACACTAGCATTTTTGAAACCTGTGGTGGGATCTGGACGAACGAGACGTATTTTGTTGGCTTTGGCGTTTTGAAGAATACCTCCTACCGACGTAAGAACCTCCAATACTGTCATTTTTTCATTGTATAAGTAAACAATTTGTTCTCCGAGGGCCCCCATGACTAAAACTCTCTTATTCGTATACTGACTAATAACAAATGGATCTCTATAGTAGGCCTCATAGGCTTCAACGAGTTTTGCATCCAACTCAAAGAGGTTTAATCCAACTGCTTTTACTTTACCAACCATGGGTAGGTTAATTTCTCCATTAGGATCTACAGAATAGACTTGAGGTGGTTGAGAGTTGCGTTCAATAGGTAAGCGAGCCATCATGGATTGATTCTGTCGATTATTCTGATTCCCTAATCGATTATTGTTGGCAGAGGGAGCATTTCCTACTGAAAATTCATTGTTCGGGTCAATTAGCCTTTCTCCTTTATTAGTATATACTGAAATGGCTAAGTAATCATTATAGTTAATAGTATAGTTTTTTGTAATGTCATTTACTTCCATTTCAAAAACTTCTGCATTAACTGAGGTGGGGGTTTGAAATAATACTGCTTTTTTTAATGAGCAGGAGGAAAGTAACCCCAATGTTAGTATAGTTGTTATAATAGTAATTCTACTCATTTGTTCATCGTATTTTAGGGAGGGCTTAATTGAACCACATTTTTTGATCCCCCTTTTTAGAAGTTGATCTAAGTACCAAAAAGTCTATAACCTGCTTAACAGGCAAAGAAGTTTATATATTGTGAAATATCTGATAATATTACATCAAAACCTATGCACTTTATGTGCGTAAAGATATAAAATATTTAATCTTATTGATCATTAAGTGTTTAGCTTGTTATATTCTTTCTTTCTCTTTGTATTATTTGTAGATGTAATAAAAAGTCGTACTTTTGCATCCCCTTCAAACGGAAGGCCACAACAATTCAGGTCATGGGATACGCTCTTTGGAGTAATTTCTTGTCCACAAAATTCTCGGATTTTACTCCTGAAAAGTTTTTGAAAATTTGTTTTGGAAGTTAGTTAAAAGTTTTCTTACCTTTGCATCCGCTTTCGGAAGGAAAGTAAGAAAAAGAAGTTTTGGGAAGGTGTTGAAATTGCACTTCTCGCTATTGAGAGTGTAGGTTTTTAAGAAATCTCACTGAAAAAAAACTTCAAAATTAATTTGGATTGTAATTGAAAGTTTTCTTACCTTTGCATCCGCTTCTGAAACGAAGAAGTTAAAAAATATAAGTTAAGGTTCTGGTTTTGAATCTCACTAT